>DATLII010000568.1:0-9102 GCA_035539495.1 Dongiaceae bacterium | reverse complement strand
CCTATATGCGGGCCGACGACGACAGCGTGTCAGGTGATCTGACGGAGGTAACCTACACCCGTCTGCTGAAACGCTGGAACATGCCGGAAGCGCAAGCCAACCTGTGGTTCGTCGGCGGCATCGGCGATTTGCGGTATAAGGATCACGAACAGGATGAGCGATCCAATCTCCCGGCCGCGACACCCGGCATTCAGGCCGATTATGAAACCACGCGCCTTTACTTCTCAGCATTGCATCGGCTTTACCGCGCGTCTGGCATTGATCACGACTACAGCTCCGTACGAGCCGGTTTTGCGTTTTTCGAGCCGCATTACGAAAGTACGCAGCCGTGGTTGATCATCGAAGCGCGCAAGATGCACGACCTTTCCGAAAGCACCGAGGTCACGCCCATGCTGCGCCTGATCAATCGCAATTACTTCATCGAGGCCGGCGCCAATAACTTTGGCCAGCCGCGCTTCAACTTCATGCTGATTTTTTGAGGAACTTAATATGAAAAACGTACTGCTTTTTATTTTATTCGTCATGACTGGCACCGCGCAGGCCGCGCAAACAATCACTGCACAGGTAAACGGCATGGTCTGCGCCTTCTGCGCGCAGGGCATCGAGAAGAAAGCCAGAGCGTTGCCGCAAACCGAGGACGTGTACGTGAATCTCAAACAGAAAATCGTTGCGATCCAGGTGAAGGAAGGCCAAACCATTCCAACCGATACGATCAAGACATTGATCCAGGATGCAGGCTACGACGTGAAGCAGATCGAAACCACCGATGATACGACGGCCACCATCCGGTCCCGCCTGGAGCAAGAATGATATGGCCGGCATCGACAGCCTGAAATCTCTACGGGCCATCTCCTGGCTTTCGCTACTGACCAGCAGCGGAACGCTGGTGTGCTGTGCCCTGCCTGCGCTGCTGGTGGCACTCGGTGCCGGTGCAGCACTGTCGACCATGATTGCGACAGTGCCGCAACTGGTGTGGTTCTCCGATCACAAAGAAGCGGTATTCGGGACAGCCGGCATCATGCTGGCAGTAGCGGGCGTAATGCAGTGGCATTCGCGCAGCCTGCCCTGCCCGGCAGAGCAGGCCCTGGCGCAAGCCTGCCAGCAGCTGCGGCGACGGTCGTTGGTGATCTACCTGCTGTCAGTCACCCTGTTTGCCATCGGTGGATTCTTTGCTTTCGTTGCGACCTATTGGCTGTGACCTGTAACATGGCATGGTGTTACTTTCTAACATCGCTTTTTTTGAATTGGCAGTAAACGCTGTGACCCACTCGAACGCTGTTCTTACTCTACGCCGGCAGGAACTGGCCCAATCCACCCGCGCGTTTCGCGCCCGCGGAGGCAAAGCCATTCGCTGCGATACGTGCGTCATGCCGCAAAGTGATTGCATGTGCGCTGATCGCCCGTCGGTATCCAGTCAGAGCGCATTCTGCTTCCTGATGTACAAGGGCGAAGTCTATAAGCCCTCCAACACGGGTCGCCTGATTTGCGATGTAGCGGCGGACAATCACGCCTTTTTGTGGGATCGCACCCAACCCGATCCCCACTTGCTGGCGCTACTGCAAGATCCCCGTTACGCACCCATCGTGGTATTTCCCCATGAATATGCCGGACCCGAACGCTGCATTATGCATCCGCAGCAGGTGCCTGCGGTGATCGGTGGGAAACAGCCGTTGTTCGTGATGCTGGATGGCACTTGGCGCGAGGCGAAGAAAATGTTTCGCAGCCCGTATCTGGCATCGCTGCCGGTGCTGGGCATCCAACCGCAACAGGTGTCTGCCTATTTGATGCGTGATGCCGCAGCGCCGCATCAGCTATGTACCGCCGAGATCGGCATTGCGATATTGCGCTTGATGCAGGACGACATAGCCGCAGATGCGCTGGCCAGCTACTTCACGCTGTTTTGTCAGCGCTATACGCTGGTGCGGCCCCATTTGCTGGAGAAAGACCGCACCATCAGCGCTTGCCCGACCCCGCTATAAAACTCCCCGCTCCCGCGCCAGTATCAACGCTTCGACGCGATTTTTCGCCTCCAGCTTGCGCAGGATATTTTTCATATGGGTCTTGGTGGTGTTATCGGAGATATGCAGGGCCGCCGCAATTTCACTGTTGGATTTTCCCTGCGCCAGCAGCACAAGCACTGCGCGCTCACGCTTGCTGATGCCTTGAGAGATGGATGCCGGCGCATCTGTGGCCGAATGCGTTTTATTATCTGGCTGTGATGTTGGAACTAACGGAGTGACAGATGCACCTTTCCGCCAGAGTGCTTCGCTGCGAAGAATGGAATGGGCGCCCATGGCAGCAGCCAAAGCTTCCGCTTCCAACGCAGCCGAGTTTGATTGCTTTTCGGGATGATTGTCGTGGTTCTGCTTGCTGTCACGCATACTATTTTCACGTAAATCGCGGTCACGCAGCCAGGCCACATTACCCAGCACAATCAGCGCTTGAAACTGGTGAAACAGACGGGATTGGCGTACAGCCTGCTCGGCAATCAGCGAAGCCAGCGCTTCCGCTTGGTCGAGCATGCCCATCTGCGTCAGCACACCGGCGTCCAGCAGACGTTCTTCCACCTGATTGAAAGGAATCTCGCCCTGCGCGGGCACCGGATTGGCGTCGAACCACTGCTGCAATTCCTGGCGCCGGTTTTGGCGCAACGCAAATCGCCGCCGCCAGGCGGCTACCGGCGCCCAACCCCAATTCCAGTTCAACAGCAGCTTCAGTTGCGCTGCTTCCACCCGGCTCAGGTATTCCAGGCTGGTGTGCAGGTCGCCCCGGTAGTAATGAAAACGCACGGCGCAAAAATAAATGAGCGCAGTGCGCAAGCTCGGCGCAGCGTGATCGGCAAATTGCAGCAGCGGTTGCAGGCGCCGCTGCGCGTCGTCCAGATCACCGCGGGCAATGACGATATTCAGTGAGGGAAGATCAAGCCACAAATCCGTGCTGTGTGCATCGGAATAGGCTTGCAGCCATTGGCGCGTACGATCACAAATGGCCAGCGCTTCGTCGAATTGCCCGGCCAATTGCAGCGCGGCCATCCAGTAGCCCAGGCTGATGATCACATGGTAGTAGTGACGCTCCTCCTGCGCACACACCAATGCGCGCGCCAATGCCGGTGAGGCATCACCCATATCGCCGCGCATGTACGTCAACAGGCCGATGGTGAGCAAAGCACGGCTGCGCATCGGCTGCACCGCCTGTTCGCTAATCTCCAACGCGCGCTGCGCATTGGCCAGTGCGCTGACAGGATCACCTTTTACCTGCTCGCAATACGACAACGCGCAATACAGCTCCACCTGCAGATCAACCGGCAGACTTTTATGTTGCTGCTGCACCTTTCGTTGCTGCACTTGGACCAGCGCCCGGCTGACGCGCGCACGGCACTCCGCCAATTCCAATCGCTCGGAACCGGCCCACAGGTACAACGCGCACAAATCGGGATTGGCCTGGATGTGCGCGTCGGTTAATAGTGCGGCCGCTTGCTGCAGTAAATCATGCAAACCCTGGCGCAACCAATGCCGATAATGCCGCGTCAGATAAGCGTGCAGGCGCTCGGTGTCAGCATACTGTGCCTGCAAAGCCAACGCCTGCGCATGGGCGCCATGTCGACACTGCCAATCCGCCACTGCTTCCACTGTCTGTCGCTGCAACGGTAACGACAACGCCGCGAAGCGCTCCAACAAATAGGTGCGGTACAGATCGTGGATTTTCCACCAACCGGGTTGCTGCAAACGGATGATGAAAGTGTCGCTGCTGATGGCATCCAGTCCGTCACCCGTTGCATCCATCAACTGCGACAAGGTCGACACCAGTGTGCGATCGAATTGCGGCACCAGCGCCAACACAGCCAGCAAACCGCGCGCGGATGGCAGCTGACTATCGTAGTGATCGCGAATCAGCGGCGCGAGTGTAAATACCTGGCCTTCCAACCAGGCGTCATTCCAGCGTTGGATAATGCCGTCGTTACGCATCTGGCACAGGATCATCAGAATCGGTGTAATCCAACCTTCTGTGCGCACCCATAATTTGTGGCGCACATCGGCTGGAACGGGCAAATTACGCAATTGCACCAGCGCATCCACTTCTTCTGGATCCAGCGCCAACTGGTGTTGATCGATCACGTCGATCAACGCAGGTGTCACCGCGTTCTGCTGCGCCAGCAACGCCAGCGAGCGACTGGTCAGCACCACGCGACCCCAGCCGGAAAAGTGACGCAATAAATGTAGCAGCGCAGAAAGGTGGGGACTGTCTTCCAGGCAATGCAGATCATCCAATACCAGATGCGGCGCGTCCGCCGACGCTTCCTGACGCCAAGCCGACAGATCCAGCGCCAGGTTGTCCACCAGACCTTCCAGCTCCAACGGTTGTTGCTGCAATAACGCGAGCGCCGACGCACCAAACGCCGGTCGCGCCTGCCGCAAACATTCGATGAGTGTTTCCCAGAGGACGAGCCCGCTGCCGTCTGTTGCATCCAATGACAACCAGCAGCGCGCGCCGGAGCATTGCTGCAACCAATCCGCCGCCAAAGTGGATTTACCGAATCCGGCAGGCGCGGTCAGCAGGCAAATCGGTTGCGCTGCCTGCAGCCTGCGCAATAGCCGAGGACGGGCAATGCCGCCATCCACATGCGGCGCCAATAATTTTGATCGTTTTAACATGAGTCCCTTCTCGCCGCTTTCTGTATCCCCAACTTCCTGATACAGCAATCAAACATTTTTCGAAAAATCTGGCATCCCAGCCCGATTTTACCCACTTGGGGTGATTTTTGGAGCAGAACCGGTTGTTAACCTGCACCGGCTCGCATATTTAACCAGTAACACAATCGAAAGGATTTTCACAATGGTGAAAATGTTTCTGAGGAAGGGAATGAAGACGGGGTCGGGCGCGTGCTTTGAGAGTGTATCGAGGGAATTTGCTGCATCAAAACCAAAACACACTGGCTCACCGTGTAGGCTGCGCAGCGGCTTATAGGTTGCAGTAGATTTTGCTCATTCAAAAACGGTGTCTTTTAAAAGGGCCACCCGATTGGCAGCCCTTTCGACTACTGTCCCTAGAATGGCATCACCTGCATCTCCGGCTGGGTACGCAATTGCAGCGCGGCCTTCGCAGGGTCTGCGCCGAAATTCGCGCTGAAATAGATGCTGGCCAGAATCGCAACGCTGCCACCTTCCGGCAGATGATCGATGCGATAACCTGCGCCCGGCAAACGACCGGGAAATAGATCACCCGACTCCTGCAGTTGCAGATCGTCTTCCAGCACTAATGAGAACGGCTCGTTGAAATTACCGGCATAATCCAGGAACGACAGGATATCCAGATTGCGTTTGCTGCTGATCCAGATCCAGTTCTGCTGCGGAGCCAGGGGAGCCTTCAGCATGGCCTGTTCAATTTCACTGGTTTTACCGTCAACGATTCCGGAGCGCTGCGGCAAACCAGCGGTTCGCACTTCTGCGCCAAGGAGATTGTGGGCGTCGACCTGCATGGTAACAGTGGGGTTAGCAGCAACCTGACGCAGTGCAGTCGGCATCACGCCACGCAGATCATAAATCACCGACTTGGGATAGTGATGGATCTGCATGCTGAATCGCACCCAGTGCACACCCATGAAATACACATTGAACTCCGCCTGGGTGGTGGTGCGAATCGGACCGATCAAGGCGCCCGCCGGCGTCGCGACCATATTGTCATTGGTGAGATTCATGCGCAGCTGCGGCAGCATGACGCCACCACTCACAGTCAATTTCATCGCATCGAGAGGACGCTCGCCCACGTAATCGGTGAACTGCAAATCTTCCCACAACAGATGGTTGACGTCCTGATAACGCAAGGAATAGAAATCCGTTTCCACCTGGCCTAGCTCGGGGCTATAACGCACATATTGTTCTTCCGAGCGCAAACGCGAATTGCGTAGCAGGTACACATGTCGAAGCTGACCATCGTTGCCACGCAGATGGATGTCGGCCAGCAGCGTGCCATCCACTGGGGTACCAGGTGCAATGCGTGGCCCTGCATCCTTGTAGATGAACAATAGTTTGTCAGTAGGATTCAGGCGACCACGTGTGCCGGCGAAGGGAATTTCCCAACCATCGAACCAGGGCGCGCCGCCTTCATTGTATTGATCGAATTGATAGGGAATCGGCTCCATCTGATCATCAACGATCGCCGCCAGCGACAGTTCTTCCAGCGGCAGGCCGAGGGCCATGGGTAGATCCTCGCCTTCGATCAGAATGGGCTTGTAGGCTTCGTTTTCACTCAGCGGTGGCAAGGTGGAAGCGGGCGCGGCAACCACCCAAGCTCCCAATAAAAGGCAGCAAAGCAATCGAATGTGATACATATCCCCGGCATCCTGTCGGTGCGACTTGATTTTGTTTTTGTTCGGGCGACATCGTGGCGCCGGGGGATATTAGCATGACCAAAAGGTCATTCGGAGTGGCAGAAAGCGACAGTGCATCCTGCACGAATCGGCACATATCAGGTGACTTACGGACGATTACGCCCGTACTGATCGTGACTGGAAACCCACTGATCCGACACGATGGCGGACGCCAGTGACAGCTCGCCGCAAAGCACCGTTGCAGCCACAATCTCGGCAAATTTTTTCACCTTACCTTTGCCGTAACAGCCTAATACATCAAGACATTCTTGCTGCGTCGGCAATCCAGTACCACCGCCATAAGTGGCCACCACCAGTGACGGAATCGTCACCGCAAAATAATAATCGCCGTTGTCTTTCAGTTCGCTGTAAACGAAACCGGCGTGCGATTCCGCCACATTCGCCACATCCTGACCGCAAGCAATGAACATGGCGGTGATACCGTTGGCGAAGTGAGCGCCGTTGTTGACGGAGCCGCACATGATGGCACCCATGTTCGACAACTGACGCTGCTTGTGCAGAGCCTCGCCGGTGGTGTGCATCACATCCTTGATCAACTGCGCCGGCAACGTGACTTCCGCAATCACACGCTTGCCCCGCGTGTTGAGGCTATTGAGGAAGGAGTGCTTTTTATCGGTATCGAAATTCGCCGCCAGGCTGAAATGCTCCAACCCTGGAATACCTTGCGCCAACATCCACATGCATGCATGTCGCGTAGCCTTGCTCACCATGTTCTGGCCAGCTGCGTCGCCGCAACTGTAATTGAACCGCAGCCAGCGCATTTTTGCTGACGCGTGCTGTTCGATTTCGATCAGTTTACCGCTACTGGTGGTTTCTTCCGCCTTGGCTTTGATCACATCAAAATTGTGCGTGATCCAATCACCAAAATCCCGCGCGGCGCGCGCATCGCTGAACACGAACACCGGCGCACGTTGCATGGAATCTTTGATCACGGTGGTGCGAATGCCGCCGGCTTCGCGTGTCAACCGCATGCCGCGACTGTAGCTCGCTACCAACGTACCTTCCGTCGTGGCCATCGGCACATAAAATTCACCCTGAGCATGCTCACCGTTCACCAACATCGGGCCGGCCAGTCCCAGCGGAATTTGTGCCACGCCGGCGAAATTTTCGATATTGCCCGGCAATGCGCCAGGATCGATAGAATATGAACCGACGTGCGTCAGCTGAACTCCCGTTTCGTCACGCACGGCGTCGCGGCGTGCGGTGGCCATGTCACGGCTGTAATCGTTGTCTTTGTCGCGGGGAAGTTTACGCATGGGAAGCTCCTGTGATTCCGTACTGACTACTTTAGTGCATCGACGCCAAATAAAAAGGCCAACCTTCAGGGAAGGTTGGCCATGTGGAAATTTACGCCAGTTCTGTGATCTACGGAGATGCGCCGATTAGAACGAAGCACCCAGGCGCAGATAAACGGTCGTTTCACCCAGTTCTTCATCCAGACCTTTCGCGAAACCGAGTGTACTGTCGAGCTTGAAAGTGCTGTAACCGATTAGCAGATCAGGTTTTATTTCAACACCCGCACCTGTGTAATAGTGATGGCCTTCCTTTTCATCCCATGCCGCACCGTGATCCACAAACAGGTGCATGGCCGCCTTGCCGATGCCCAGCGGGAACGTAGTAAAGCCATCGAACAATTCCAGTACCGGGAAGCGCCACTCCGCCGAATACAGCCGCAAATTGGAACCGCTCAGCGCGTCGATGCCGTCGTTGTAACCGCGCAAGGTGTAGCCGGTTTTACCAAAGCCGATATTGCCGCCCATGGATTCGAACTGATCCAGTTCATTGCCCAGCTCGTACGGTTTGGAATCGCGGTCGGCACGACCCGCCACCGCACGGATCGCCAGCACATGGCTGTGAATCAGGCTGATGTATTCGCGCCAATCCAGCGTTTTGGCTTCACCTTCATGGTAGGCGCCGCCCAGCAGATTGTATTTTTCATAATTCAACTTGATCCAGCGACCGTCTTCGACGCTGATGGAATGCAGGTAGTTGTCGTAGTCGGCCCAGCTCAGTGCGACGCCACCGAAGTTGTCGTCGAAATCGGCCACCTCGCCGTAATTTTCCATTTCACGCACGACGTCTTCCGTGCCCAGGCCAGTGTCGATACGAAAGGTGCCTTCAAAACTGTTGAACGGCTGCATCCAGACCGCCTGATAACGGGTTTCCGTATCCCATTGCTCCAACACGCCGGGTTCGGCTTCCACCTCCACATCCACCGTGGAATCCCACAGTAAAGCCAGTCGGTGATACGCAATGTAGGCCGCGCTACCACCCACCTTATCCTTGTCGACATAGAATGTCGGCGCTAACTGCCAGAAGTGATAACCCAGTACGTCCTGGCCGTTCACCACAAATTGCAGCGCGGTGTTGTCCTCGGTATCCGCATACAACAAGGCAAACCAGGCGTGCGGTGCAATGGTGTTTAGCGCGGAATAATCCTCGCTGTCGCCCAATTTTGTCGTATCGAAATTCGGCTGATTGACGAGGGTGGCCAGTGTTGCCTGTTGGCCCGCGGACGCGGGATACACCACTTGCTGCGGCACCAGTTTTTGCTGGCGCAGCATCACGCCTTCGGCATCGTATTCGGCAATACGCACTTGTCCGCCTGATGCATCCACCGCGTAATCCATCACGGCGGTTTGTGTGTGCGTGAGTGTTTCCACCCGACCACTGGCCAAATCCAGTCGACGCAGATTCCACAGGTGATTGTGATC
>DATLII010000567.1:0-5683 GCA_035539495.1 Dongiaceae bacterium | reverse complement strand
GATATTCATCATTCCACCACCAATCAGAATATCGTCAAGGCCATCGTGCAGCTGGCTCGGGCCACCAGCGCCTACACCGTGGCGGAAGGTATCGAAACCGAGGCCGAGCTGAATATGCTGCGGGCCCTGGAGTGCGATATCGCCCAGGGCTTTCTGTGGTCGGCGGCACTGCCGGCGAATGAATTCTCCGAACGATTCCTGGGCAACCCTCGCGCCGCCAATCTGCAACCTTACCGCTAAAAAGTCGCAACATCTCCGTCAACCCTCTTTCACATAATTACGCGATGCTGCGGACAGCCATGCCTGCAGGCAGCGTGCTTGTCACACTAAACCATTGGGGGAATCCGGATCATGTTCAACACATTGTTCAATACCAAGGGCGCCCTGGCCGCCGCGCTGCTGGCCACTGTTATGAGCGCGCCAGCTCAGGCTACCAGCGTCAATGTCACTACCGACGGCAGCTGGTACCAATTCGACGCGGATGAATTTATTTCCAACAGCGGCGGCCTGGAATGGATCGACGCCATTACCGATGACGCGGGCCACTATAGCGGCGATGGTTCCGCGCTGAGCTTCACCTTCACCCTGAATCAGGCTGGTACGCTCACCGTCGTCGATGGCGGTTTTGCCGGTGATGAGTATCTGATAACCGTGAACGGCGTGGACCATCTCAGTTCCAGCTTGGTGCAACCGAGTCTCGAAAACGTCGGCACCAATTTCGATACCGCACTCACCGATGGCGGTTTCAGCTACCTGACCTTGGCGTTGAATCCCGGTACTTACACCGTGACCGGTCTGCTGCATGTGTCTGCAGCCGATCCCTTCGGCAATCCATACAACGCATCCGTGGGTGGCTTGCGCGTGAGTGAAGTGCCTGTGCCTGCTGCGGTGTGGTTGCTGGGTTCTGGCTTGCTGGCGTTCGCTACGCGCATGCGCCGTCGTCGCGCCTAACTTTAGTGCGTCTAAATTTTTAACGGGGAGAGCTTCATGAATATGCAACTGAAAAAAATCGCCGCGGCCATTGCACTGACACTGGCGAGCGTTGGTACAGCGCAAGCTGCCAATGTTTCCGTGAAAGTCATTGCATTCAACGATTTTCATGGCCAGCTGGAATCACCGGGCACCCTGCGGGTGAATGCTGCCAGTACAACACCAACCGTTCCTGTCGGCGGTGCGGATTCCTTTGCGGGTCACATTGCGAAACTGAAAGCGCAGAATCCAAATTCGGTGGTGGTATCCGCTGGCGACCTGATTGGCGCCACACCGCTGGTATCCGCGCTGTTTCATGACGAGCCCACCATTGAAGCCATGAACCTGGCAGGCCTGGAATTCAATGCCGTAGGCAACCACGAATTCGACGAAGGCAAGGATGAGCTGCAGCGCATGCAAAACGGTGGTTGCCATCCTACCGATGCCAACAGCTGCAAAGGTTTGCAGGTCGGCACGGCTTATCCATTCAGCGGCGCCAAGTTCAAATTCCTGGCGGCCAACGTGGAAGAAACCGCGTCCGGCAAAACCATCTTCCCGCCCTATGCGATTAAAACGTTCGGCAAAACCCGCATCGCATTTATCGGCATGACATTGAAGGACACACCGAGCATCGTCACGCCCAGCGGCGTGGCAGGACTGAGTTTCAAGGATGAAGCCTCCACTGTGAATGCGCTGGTGCCGAAACTGAAAGCCCGTGGCGTGGAAGCCATTGTGGTGCTGGTGCATCAGGGCGGCACTGTGCCATCTACGCAAGCTGCCGACACCATGAACAGCTGCGTCGGCGGGTTGGCGGGCACGCCGATGCCACCCATCGTGAGCGCGCTGGATGACGAAGTGGATCTGGTAATTTCCGGTCACACCCATCAGGCGTACAACTGTCAGTTGCCCAATAGCGTCGGCCGTCTGATTCCAGTGACCAGCGCCAACTCCCAGGGCCGCATCCTGTCGGATATCAATCTGACCATCAACGACGCCAATGGCGAAGTGGTCAGCATCAATGCCAGCAATATTCTGGTGGATCGCAATGATCCTGCCGCTACACCAAACGCGCAGATCGCGAGCCTGGTCAATCAATACAAAGCACTGGCCACACCGATTGCCAACCGCGTGATCGGCGAAATCACCGCCGCCATGGGCAACGCCAGCGCCAATGCCGCCGGTGAAGTTGCGTTAGGTGACGTGATTGCTGACGCGCAGTTGGCTGCCACAGCGGCGCCAGGTTTCGGTGATTCAGTCGCGGGCTTCATGAATCCCGGTGGCATTCGTTCGCCAGGCTTCACTTTCCCCTCCAGTGCGGCGGGTGAAGGCGATGGCAAGGTGACGTATGGCGAAGCCTTCACCGTGCAACCCTTTGGTAACACGCTGGTGACGCTGAGCGTAACCGGCGAGCAGATCCATATCATGCTGGAAGAGCAGTTCATGGGCTGCCATGCGGGTAACGCGCCAGCAAGCTGGAATTATCCCGCCAGCGACACTACTGGTCAGCCGTTCAACCGCATCCTGCAGGTGTCGGAAGGTTTCAGCTATGCGTGGAGCGCATCCGGCTCCGCCTGCAACAAAGTGGATCCCTCCAGCATCAGCATCAACGGCGCCACCATTGATCTGAACGCCACCTACCGCATCACCGTGAACAACTTTCTGGCGGACGGCGGCGACAAGATCTATGTGCTGACCCAAGGCACCAACCGCCTGGGTGGCGGGCAGGACATCGATGCGCTGGAAGCCTGGTTCAACAACCCTGCGGCGGATTCCAATCCCAGCGTGAGCGGTGTGCAGGTGGCGCCGGGCGCGCAGGACCGGATCATTCTGCTGCCATGAGGCGATTGATGTTGCGCTAGGGACAGCAATTAGTCAGAAAAACAAAATCCCGCTGGCAACTACCAGCGGGATTTTTTAATGCCTGATTCCGGATCAGCGCCGCTTTACTGTCGCTGAGCACACCGATGCAGTCGCCTCGAATACCATTCAAGCGATTTACAGCAACAGCGCGCCCTCGTGCCGCAACAGCCATTCCTTGCGGGGCAGCCCACCGCCAAATCCAATCAGCGAGCCATCGCGCCCGATCACCCGGTGGCAAGGCACGATAATGGGAATGGGATTACTGCCGTTGGCGGCACCCACGGCCCGCACCGCTTTGCGATTGCCGATGACATCCGCGATATCCTGGTAACAACAAGTGGTACCAAACGGAATGCGAACCAACGCTTGCCACACGCTGTGCTGGAAGCTGGTCCCGCGAGCCGCCAGCGGCAAGTCGAAATCACGACGCTGGCCCGCGAAGTATTCCAGCAACTGTTGTTTGCAGAGCGCAGTCAGCGCATTGCCCTGCCCCATCTGTCCCATGTCCGCATCAAAATCGACGGCGGTGATCGCCTCATCCGACGCCTGCACGCCCAGCCAACCAATCGGGGTTTCCACACAGTCATAAAACATCAGAGCCGGTTCCATAAGTGAAAAGTCAGATAACTGCGCCAGGGTGCCGCAGCGTCAGGATCGATGCGGTGTTCGCATTGCGCCAGCGCTTTCATCACACCCAGATCTTTGGCCAAGAACACATCCGGGTCGCTGAGACCGCGCATGCGAATGTAATCGATGGTCCAGGGGCCGACGCCTTTGATGCCCTGCAAAGCAGCAGGGTCATCGCCGATCCGTTGAAGAGCAGCCCGTTCCGCAAACGCCCGCAGCGTGGCTTTGCGCGCGCCGGGCATGCGCAGAAAATCCAGATCGCTTTGCGCCAGTTGTTCCGGCTGGGGGAAATAATGCAGAGAATCGACGTCGCCAGGATGAAACGCCTGCACCACTTGCTGCACCAGATTGCGTGCGGCAGCCACCGATACTTGCTGGCCCAGGATGGCGCGCACGCCAGCCTCGAACGGATCCCAAATGCCTGGCAAACGCAGCCCGCTATTGGGCAGCCCGCTATTAGATGGCCCTTTATTGGACAGTTGCGACACACTGAAGACAGCGGCGATGGAAGATTCGATCAAGGCAATATCCGCATCCAGATCCAACACACGACGGATGGTCTGTACTGCTCCGGCCAGATGCTGCAAATCATCGATTTCCAGCGCGATATCGAAGCCACAGCGCTCGGCATCAAAGGTGGCGGTGAAGTGGCCCTGTGCGGTGCCGATGCGGAAACTGCGACCGTAGCTGAGTTCGTCGCACCACTCCAATCCCGGAATCAACCGTGCCACCAAAAACCGCTGCAACAACGGCCAGTGGTAGGGTGGTCGGCTGGCCAAAAACAAGTGAATGCCACCGCCGGCTTCCCCATTGGATTTGCGCACTGCCCGCGGCGTCAGTTGAAACTGACGCTGAAAACAGTCATTGAAACGACGCAGGCTGTGAAAGCCACTGGCCAATGCAATATCGGTAATAGGCAATTTGGTTTCGTGCAGCAATTTTTTCGCGAACAGGCTCTGCTGGTAGAGCGCATATTGTTTGGGGGAAATACCCAGCTCGCGCTCGAACAATTGACGTAGATAACGATCGCTGACACCCAGGCGTTCCGCTAACGCAGGCAAATCCCCCTGTTGCAACGCGCCGTCCTGAATCAGGCGCAACGCTCTCTGCAATGTCGTGAAAGTGCCCTGCCAAGCGGCGGACCCTGGAGCACTGTCCGGCCGGCAGCGCAGACAAGGTCGAAAGCCGGCATTGGCTGCGGCAATGGCACTGGGAAAATAGAGCACGTTTTTTTCCAGCGGCGGTCGCACCGGGCAAATGGGCCGGCAATAAACGCCGGTGGTTTTCACGCCCACGAAAAACAGCCCGTCGAAACGACGGTCGCGGCTGAGGCGAGCTTGGCGGCACTGTTCCTGGTCGAGCATAACGATGAAGTCCTGGGATACGAGCTCCCCATTCTACTCTGGCCGGCGGACAAAACTGGCCAGATTCGGAACCAATCCTGGGATGCTCTGGGCGGTCGTTGAATAAGCCCTGCAGAGGTCCAGCAGGTTTCATCGCCCCAAAAAAGAACTGCGGCCCGAAGGCCGCAGTCCAGTACTACGTTTGCCGGTTGGCGGATTAGAAGCCGGTGCGACGGTACTCGTATTCGTACTCGTAGCCGCCGCCACGGCGTCCGTGCTTGTCCCAACCCCGGTGGTGACCACGATCTTTTCCATAACCCACCCGACGGTATTCGCGTTCATATTCGCGGTAACGGGGCGGTTCATGAATCACGTAGTGTTCCACCCGTTTGGGCGGGCAATGGCGGCGTGGTGCTTCCCGATAGTAATGGTGCTCGCTGTAGCCGCCCCGTTGCCGATCCCAACGATCGTGGTCCAGGTGATGTTTGGTGGAAATCGCGGCCAGGCCGCCCACTGCAACACCCACCAGCACGGCTGTTTCGTCGTCGTTCAACGCATACGCCTGGCTGGCGCCGAAGCTACCGGCAGCCAACAGCAAAGCAGCGGCCGGGATAATGGTTTTCTTCATCTTGAACCACATAAGGATCTCCTCCTCGTTATTGTCTGGTTCGTTGTCTGACTGTTCCTGCAGATTAAGCCCCAGCGGCTGAATTGATCCTGAACATTCACAGCCGTCCAGTTCAGGTTCGATTCAGCGATCGGCCGCTGTAATGGCGCCACCATCGGAAGGAGGCCCATCCATGAAAAACCCCTTATTGTCCCTGATATTGTTATTACCGGCCTTGCTGGCCACGCCCTTTGCAAGTGCCGTTGCCAATGAAGCG
>DATLII010000566.1:0-3972 GCA_035539495.1 Dongiaceae bacterium | reverse complement strand
AGCGGCCACCACCGCGCCCGCCAACGGACCACGCCCCACTTCATCGACGCCCGCGACGAGATGACCAGAATAAAAACTGAAACTGGATTGCCCTTTATTTCCTGGAGGCTTTTCTTGTGGAATGCGTGCCAAGGTTCAGTTCGCCTGCAGCAGTGGTTGAGTAACGGTCCGTTCCACCAACGTCAGAATGGCTTTCGCCGCTTCCTCGCTGGCGTTGCGATTCAAAATGGTATGCAGTTCAGCAAATTCCCGCTGCAGTCGTTCACGGTTGTCCGAGTTGCGCAGCAGATCGTACAGCGCACGAGCCAATTTTTCCGGCCGCGCTTCATCCTGCAGAAATTCTGGTACCAACGCCCGACCGGCCAATAAGTTAGGCAGCGAGATGAAACGGGTTTTCACCATGCGCGAAATAATCGCGTGGGTAATGGCGCCCCATCGGAACGCTACCACCATCGGCCGCTTAAGCAGCATGGCTTCCAGCGTCACCGTGCCGGAGGTGGCCAACACCACATCGCTGCCCGCCATCACTTCGCGGGCATGGCCGTCCACGATTTGCAGCGGAAGCCGGGTATCGAAATGCGCCAGCTGTCGCTCCAATTGCGCACGTCGCTGCGGATTGGCGCACGCCACGATGAATTGGCTGGAAGGCTCCAGCAAATACAGTTGCCGCAGCGTTTCCAGAAAAATCGGCCCCATGAATTTCAGTTCGCCACCACGACTGCCAGGCAGCACGGCCACCACTTTGTCGGTAGGTTGAAATCCCCAGTAGCGCTTGGCACGGGCGAAATCAATATTGGGATCAATCACTGTCGCAAAAGGATGGCCGACGAATTTCACCGGCACTTGATATTTTTCGTAGAACGCGGCTTCGAATGGCAGCAGCGTCAGCATCAGGTCGACGCCTTCCTTGATCTTGAATACGCGCTTCTGCCGCCAGGCCCACACTGACGGGCTGACATAATGTACGGTGCGAATACCCGCCCGCTTCAGGCTGAGTTCCAGCGGCAGGGTAAAATCCGGTGAATCAATACCAATAAATACATCCGGCGGATTCGCCAGAAAATGCTCGCGCAGGGTTTTACGAATATGCAGCAGTTCGCGCAGACGACCCAGCACTTCCACCACACCCATCACGCTCAGGCGATCCATCGGGAACAGGGATTCGCACCCCGCCGCCATCATGGCAGGGCCGCCTATACCGATGAAACTGACGTTAGGATAGTGGTGCTTGATGGCCTGCATCAGGCCAGCGCCGAGCTGGTCGCCCGATAGCTCCCCTGCCACAATGCCGATGGTAAGTGCGCGGGACGATGCGGCCACCATGCTGCCTCAGCGGGTGATGCCGCGCGTGGAGGATTTCAATGAATCGATGAACAATTGCAGTTGTGGCAGCGGCTGCATGGCTTCCAGTTCCACCAGCGCCTGATCCAACGTGAGGTTCTGCCGGTAGACGATCTTGTACGCATTACGCAGCGCCTTGATCGTGTCCTCGTCAAAACCGCGCCGCTTCATGCCTTCGAAATTCATGCTGCGGGCTTCTGCCGGATTGCCTTGCACGGTGACGAACGCGGGCACGTCCTTGCCGATAGCGGTGCCCATAGCGGAAAAACTGTAGGCGCCGATACGGACGAACTGATGCACCAGCGTGAAGCCCGACAGGTTGGCAAAATCGCCCACCCAAACATGGCCCGCCAGCGCAGTGTTGTTCACCAGAATGCAGTGATTGCCGATCACGCTGTCGTGGCCCACATGCACGTAGGCCATCAACAGGTTATTGTTGCCGATGGTGGTTTCAGAACGGTCCTGTACGGTACCGCGGTGAATGGTGACGCACTCGCGAATCGTGTTGTTGTCACCAATCACCAAGCGGGTGGGTTCGCCTTTGTATTTCAGGTCCGGCGTATCCTCGCCCACAACCGAGAACTGGAAAATCCGGTTGTTCTTACCGATTCTGGTAGGCCCTTTGATCGCCGCATGCGATTCGATCCGGGTACCGGAATCGATCTGCACGTCGGGGCCGATATAAGTCCAGGGCCCCACACTGACATCGTCTGCCAGTTGCGCTTTCGGATCGACAATCGCTTGCGGATGTATCACGCCACCAGATCCCTTTCTGCACAGGTGATTACGGCAGAGCCCACGACATCACCGCCCACGCGGTCAATATAAGCATCTGCACCAAATTTCCAGATAGTGCGCTTGCGCGACTTGATGTAAGCGCGAATCACCAGCTGTTCCCCCGGAATTACCGGGCGCCGGAATTTCGCGTCATCCACTGCCGCCACTACATAAGCTTTGCTGGCGTTGGCCGTCTGTCCCATGGTTTTGAATGCCAGGATACCAGACACCTGCGCCATCGCCTCAATAATCAGCACCCCTGGCAGGATCGGATTGTTGGGGAAATGCCCCTCGAATACCGGCTCGCCGTTGGTGACACCCCGCACCGCCACAATGTACTCCCCTTCCACCAGCTCGATGACTTTGTCCACCTGCAGGAAAGGATAACGGTGGGGAAGAATGGCCTTGATCTCATTAATATTCATCATAGTTCAAACAGGTTCGCTACGAATGGATTCTTATCGGATAGTTGTCGGAAATTACGTTGTCAGGATAAGGTCCGGCGGCATCCAATGCACCCGGACAAATGCAACCCGATATTTCCTGCCCGGCCAGTCAGCACCAGACACTTACTCAGGAGGTTTGTCTACTCAGGAGCTTTATTATCCCCCGCCCCCACAGCCTCCAATGCCTTGAGACGTTTTTCCAACTGTTTGATGTGGCGCGCCATTTCATCGAGCTGACGGAAACGCACGGCATTTTTGCGCCATTCCGCGGTGGTCGACATGGCAGTGCCCGATGAATAGGAACCAGGCTCGGTAATGCTGTTGGTGATGGCGCTGCGCATGGTGAGGTGCACACGATCGGCAATCTCGATATGCCCGGCGATTCCCACCGCGCCGGCGATGGTGCAGTAGCGGCCAATTTTCGTGCTGCCGGCAATGCCTGTGCAACCGGCAATCGCAGTGCCTTCGCCAATCTCCACGTTGTGCGCGATCTGGATCTGGTTATCCAGAATCACGTTATCGCCGATCAGCGTATCTTTTAACGCACCGCGGTCGATAGTGGTACTGGCCCCCACTTCCACGTCGTTGCCAATGCGCACACCGCCCAACTGGGCAATCTTACGCCACGCGCCTTTCTCGTTGGCAAAACCGAAGCCGTCAGCGCCGATCACCACCCCACCGTGAAAGGTGCAGCGCTCGCCAATGGTTACGCCGTGATAAATCGTCACATTGCCATGCAACACGCAATCGGTGCCAATACGGCTATTCGCGCCGATGCAGGTACCCGGGCCAACTTCCACCCGTTCACCCAACACACAGCCGGATTCGATTACTACGTGCGGGCCGATGCGGCAACCTGCACCCAATACCGCATCCGTCGCCACCACCGCTGTCGGATGGATACCTTCGGGCTGGCGTGGACGACGGTTGAACAAATGGGATGCGCGGGCGTAGGTCAAATAAGGATGAGGCGATATCAGGCAGGCTACCGGACACTCGTCGGCCAACTCCGCCGCCAGAATCACAGCCGAGGCGTGTGTCGTGGCCAACTGAGCCCGGTATAACGGATTGGCCAGAAAGCCCAGTTGACCGGCCTGGGCATCGGACAGGGTGGCCAGGCTCCGAATCAGCACGGCTGGATCGCCCCGCAGTTCCGCGCCAAGACGCTGAGCCAATTCCCCCAGCGTCAGGCCGTTGCGATCATCCGGTTGCGCGCTCATGGCTGGCACCCTTTGCCGCGTTTACTTCAGAGCATTGATGCGCTGAGTCAGATCGGCAGTGATGTCGAGCTTCGGATCGGCCCACAGAGCCGCCTGACGCTGCAGAATCAAATCGTATTTCTTCTCGTCGACGATGGCCTTCATTGCTTTTTCAACCTTGGGACCCATCACCTGCTGCAGTTCCTGGC
>DATLII010000565.1:0-9872 GCA_035539495.1 Dongiaceae bacterium | reverse complement strand
GCGTTCATGGCAGCGCTGCCAGCGCATCGGCTGGCAGCCGTCGTTGAGCGACTCACACTGGGGCTGCAGCATGAGCAGCAGCACCAGGAATTGATATTGATGGATATCAAATACAATTTCTTTTGCAATCCATTGTTGCCGGCCTATCGGCCGCAGCCTGTTTTGGCCACTACGGCTCAGACACATCCCGTTCCGATGAAATGGTGGCAATACGAAGGTGGTCTGACTGAATTGGGAATTGAGGCAGGGCCGGGCTTTTGCTTCGACAATGAAACTCCGTCCCACCGCGTGTGGTTGGAACCGTATGTATTGGCGGATCGCCTGGTCACCAATGCTGAATATCTCGAATTCATGCGCGACGGCGGTTATTCGCGTCCAGACCTCTGGCTGTCAGATGGTTGGGCCAAGTTGCAGAAAGAAGTCTGGCACGCGCCTTTGTATTGGCGTGAAAGCGACGGCCAATGGCATTGCTTTACCTGGCATGGTTTGCAGCCATTGAATCCGGCAGAACCGGTTTGTCATATCAGTTTTTATGAAGCCGACGCCTATGCGCGTTGGGCAGGAGCCCGTTTGCCGACGGAGGCTGAATGGGAGTCTGCGGCCCGGCCACTGGCTATCGAAGGAAACTTTATCGATTCCAATGTTCTGCGTCCGCAGGCTCCCAGTGTAGATACCGATACTGATGAAAGTGGGCCACGGCAAATGTATGGTGATGCCTGGGAGTGGACTGCCAGCGCTTACGCGCCTTATCCTGGTTTTTCGGTTGGATCGGGTGCAGTAGGGGAATACAACGGGAAGTTCATGTGTAATCAGATGGTCCTGCGTGGTGGTGGTTGCATCAGCGAGAGTTCACATTTGCGTGCCTCCTATCGCAACTTCTTCTACCCGTGGGATCGCTGGCCGGTAAGCGGTATACGCCTCGCGCGCAATGAGGCGCCTTCAACGTCTTCCAAACAAACGAATGTGGCAGCGCCAAGCAAGGCGCTTCTGTATAAAGCGCCTTCTCTTTATAAAGTCGCTGCGCGGCCTTCTAAAAATCTGAAAGACCCGAAACTAAAGACCTCAGATTTTCATGATCTGCGTGGCCCTGTCACGGAAGATGTCGTCGCGGAGATTCTGGCGGGATTACGGGCAGAATCAAAATCCATCGATCCCAAGTTCCTGTATGACGAGCAGGGTTCAGCCTTATTCGAAATGATCACCGTGACAGACGAATACTATCTGACACGGGCAGAGAATACGTTGCTGCAGCTTCACGCGAACGACATTGCCACTGCTGTCGGCAAAGGTGAAGTATTGATTGAGCCCGGCTGTGGTGTTGCCGATAAAGTGGAGATTCTGCTACCTGCATTACAGCCAGCGCTGTATCTGGGAAGCGATATTGCCGAATCCACTTTGCGCCGGGCACAGCAACGGTTGGCGCAAAAATTTACCGCTACCCGCTGTGTTGCGGCCCATGCCGGTTTCGATCAGTTGTCAGCGTTGGCGAATCTGCTGCCACCGCTACGTCGGACGCTGTTTTTTCCAGGCTCCACGATTGGTAATTTCACACCTCACCGTGCGGCGGCTTTTCTGCACACCGTACGTGAATTGGTAGGGGTTGGAGGCGGCCTGCTGATTGGCGTCGACCTGCATAAGGACAAGGAAGTGCTGGATGCAGCGTACAATGATGGCGGTGGTATTACCGCTGCTTTCAATCTCAACATCCTGCGTCATGTAGGACGGTTGCTGCAGACGGAAATCCGTTTGTCGCAATTCGAGCACGTCGCCTTCTACAACGAGCAGGAACACCGTATGGAGTTGTATGTTCGTAGCCGCAGTCGGCACCACTGGCACCTACCGGACGGTAGTGATATTCGAGTGGAAGAGGGTGAGCTGATTCACACAGAATATTCCTACAAATACAGCGTGGAATCGTTTACTGCGCTCGCAGGTTCGGCGGGCTTTGAACGGATAGAGACCTGGACCGACCCACAAGGCCAAGTAGCCCTGCATTATCTGATCGCAATGACAGATTGAGATCTCTAATTACCCGCTTTTCAAGCTACTTCTTCGCATTTGGCCCGCAGCGCTTGCCTGTGGCAGGCAGGAGACCGGACCACGCTAGTCCGGCCATCTCTGTTGCCTGCCAATATCAGGACTACTCGCTAAAACTATTGTTTATAGTTCGCTTTAGCGCGCTCCACACAGGCGTCCTGGTCATCGCCTGACAAGGTATCGCATTTTTCCTTTTCTACCTTGTATTGGGCATCCCGTTTTTCCTGACGGGCATCCACATTGGTTTCATGGTGCTCGCGTGTGGCTTTGGCGTTGGCTTCTGAGGTGGCTTTATCTGCTTTTGCCTGTTTGATACAGATATCCTTGTTGTTGCCAGACATGGTGTCGCAGTGGGCTTCTGCGGCTTCATAGCTGCGTTCGATCTGATCCATGGTGGCTTCATATTTGCTGTCGCCGGCGTTGGCGTTGGTCATTGCCAGAACGCCAAACAGTGCACCTGCACAACACATGGCCAGCTTATTTCGTTTTGAGTTGATCGAAGTGATCGTGCTCATAGCATCTTCTCCTGAAGTTTTGATACGACTTAAATGACTTGTCAGCATTCCGTGCTTAATGAGAATGCCTCAGCATTATTGCTATTTGCGTGCCAGTGAGCGCCATTTTCCAAAAATTAATCGATATGTCGAAATTTTCCCTTATTTAGGGGAATTGAAGCGTTTGCTCATCCGCGTATGTCTTCGGTGAAACTCATAAGGAACCATTCTCCAGTTAAAATTTACAAAATTTTGTAAACATGAAAATTGGAGCAGGATCAGCTTGTGGCGTGCCAGCGAATACTTTTGACTCGTAAATGCACCGAGTAGATTGGGAATGCAGCGCATGGCATCTGATGTCGTGCTTTTCATGGGTGGAATGGAATATGCAAAATTAAATCTCGCGAAGGAAGCAACGCGAATTCATCAACTGAAAGGATAAGGAAGAGAAAGTCATGACATATGAAACACGTGATACATATGGAATGTACAAGGCATATCACCAGAAGTCGGGCCCAGGTCCGGCCCTGATGGGCGCGGGCACATTGATCGGTGACGACGTTTTCAATGCTGAAGGTGAATCCTTGGGCGATATCAAGGAAATCATGTTGGACATGGAAACAGGCGACGTAGCCTATGCCGTTCTGGCGTTTGGTGGATTATTGGGTCTGGGCGAGAAGTTGTTCGCGGTTCCCTGGAATGCCCTCCATCTGGACACGGTCAAAAAGGCGTTCATTCTGAACGTTGCCAAGGACGAGCTGAAATTGGCGCCCGGTTTTGATAAGGACGACTGGCCCGATATGAGTGACCCGGCGTGGTCGGAACAAATTGACTCATACTATGCGCCTTATTTGTAAAGCCACAGTTGATAAAGCCACATCAGTAATCCGCTATAGCTATAGCTCTGGCTATTAGAATTTGTCAATTCAAGGAGATTTAACATGGCTCACCATCAATCAACTCATTCTCATCGAGGTCGCGGCCGCAATCGTTCCCGTAACGAAAGTCAAAACGATTTTCCCTATGAGCGCCAATCCTACGAGCGTCATCCGCAGGATCTTCGCCCTGGAAATGACAGCGGATGGGAAGATTACTATTCGGATCAGCAGCCGCAACAGTATCGTGGGCAGAACGATTACAATCAGCGCGGATTTAGTCAACGAGACTATGACCATCGCGACTATGACCAACGAGGCTACGACCAGCGCGACTATAGTCAGCGTGATTTAGATCAGCGCGACTACAATCAGCGCTTATTGAGTCAACGCGATTTTGGTCAGCGTGATTATAACCAACGCGATTTCAATCGGCAGGATTGGCAGCGAGGCTCACGTAATTATCCTGGCCAGTATTCCGATTATGGTTCGTTGACCACACCGCAACGTTTCGATGAGTCGGATTATGCCAGCGGTTCCACCTGGGAGGATTACGGTGGACGTGGTAGTCAACGGCCGCAGGACTGGCAAGGTAGCCAGGGTCGGCCCGAATTCGGCAGTATCGGAGGCCGTTCCAGTGGTGGTTACGGCAGTGATTCCCGGCAGAATCAAACCAGCTTTCGCGGCCGGGCGCCCAAGGACTATGCGCGGTCGGATGAGCGGATTCGTGAAGACATCTGCGAATGCCTGACGCAGGATCATCTAATCGATGCATCTGAAATTTCAGTGAATGTGAAATCAGGTGTGGTCATACTGGAAGGTTCGGTTGATGACCGCAGCCAGAAATTCCGTGCTGAAGATCTGGCTGATCACTGCAGTGGTGTTCAGGATGTACAGAACCATCTGATACTAAAAAGATCCAGCAATCAGGTATCTTCTGGTTCGCAGTCGTCCTCGAAGAAGTCGCAGGGCCAAGGTGAGAGTGAGCGCGACAAGGGCGAACATAGCCGTAACTTCACCAAGCAGTAAGGTTTCGGAACCTGAAGTGTGAGTTTCGATTTCGTCTGTTCTACCTAATCAACGTCGCCATGAGGACCAAATCCGATTGGCGACGTTGAAATAATTGGCCAATGGAGAAACACCATGCCAGCTGCAAATAAGACTCAAAAGATTCCACCTCAGCATCAACAATCGCAACCGGGTAGCCAAAGCGCCATGAAGCCCGAGCCTGTCTCGATTCGCGCTGATTACCGCGGTAGCTTACGGTTGCATAATCGCGTTGCCTTGATCAGCGGTGGTGATAGTGGCATTGGTCGTGCTGTTGCGCTGCATTTTGCACGAGAAGACGCCAGTGTGGCCTTCATTTACAAAAATGAACACGAAGACGCTGCTGCTACAGTCGATGCTATCGAGAGGGATGGAGCCCGCGCTCTTGCCATTGCGGGCGATACCCGGGACAAAGCGTTCTGCGAAGATGCCGTGCAACAGGTGCTGGAAAAATTTGGTGGCCTGGACATTCTTGTCAACAACGCGGCGGAACAGCATCCGCAAAAAGAACTTACGGATATTAGTGAAGAACAGTTGCGTGATACTTTCGCCACCAATATTTTCGGCTATTTCTTTTTGACCCAGGCTGCGTTACCGCATTTAAAAGAAGGATCGGTCATTATCAATACCGGTTCGGTCACCAGTTTTCGCGGCAGCGCCCGTTTGATGGATTACGCCGCCACCAAAGGCGCCATTCAGGCATTCACATTTTCTCTGGCGCAGGCGTTGGCCAAACGCGGAATTCGAGTCAATGAAGTTGCCCCAGGTCCGATTTGGACCCCACTGATTCCCTCCAGTTTTTCGGCTGAAGAGGTCGCCAGTTTTGGCACCGATACGTTGATGGGTCGGGCAGGTCAGCCGGCAGAGGTCGCCCCCGCCTACGTATACCTGGCATCCGCAGACAGCGCTTACGTTACAGGTCAGGTGATTCATGTCAATGGCGGCGGCTACATCGGCGTATAGTGATTTTTGACAAGCAAGGATTCGATATGGACTGGCAGGATTCACTGCAGTGGCCCGCCCTGGTTATCACCGTAATCGCCGCCTGGATGGTTTCATCCAATGCAAAACGACGACGCGAGACCGGTTTTTGGTGTTTTCTGGTCAGCAATATTTTATGGGCGCTGTGGGGATGGCAGGACGGTGCCTACGCGCTCATTCTGCTGCAATTCTTTTTAGCCTTCAGCAACGTGCACGGCGTTATTAAGAACCGGGATTGAAGATGGAAATCCGAAATCCTTATGTCGAAATGCCACGGGTGTCGGTACCCGATTGTTCCGTTTCATGCATGGGTTTAAGGACGATTGTGTGCTTCGGCAGCAAACCCGCCCATGTTGGAAAATGGCGCAGAAAGTGGAATACGGCTACGCCTGTTAGCCCACTCCACCAGTGACTGTGGAAGCCGTCTTCTGGCTGGATGCGATGGCATTCCTTATCTAACAGTTCCTGCAACCGTGCCCGCAGCGCGCGGTTGAATTCATGATCCAGAATCACGACGTTGGCTTCCAGATTCAGCGACAGGCTGAGAGGGTCCAGGTTGCTGGAACCAATGGTGGACCATTCATTGTCCACGATCGCCACTTTGCCATGCAGCGGGCGCTCGCAATATTCATAAATCTCCACTTGCCCGCTCAACAGATAGCCGTAGAGCTGACGTGAAGCCCATTGCACCATGCCGATATCGGGCCGGCCCTGCAAAATCAATACTACCCGTACGCCACGCCGGGCAGCCTGCCGCAGCCGCCACAGCAGGCGATAACCGGGAAAGAAATAGGCGTTGGCGATGATAATTTCATGCTGGGCTTTGCGAATGGCCAAATGATATTGCCGTTCGATACTGTTACGGGAATTCCGATTGTCGCGATGTACAAACTGTATGCGAGCCGGCCGGTGCGACTGGGCATCGTCTGCGGGTGCTGATGTCGATGGACGATAACGACCATTTCTGTTGCTCCGAATCGCAAATTTGCGAATCTCGCTCACCACGGGGCCTTCTATTTCCACGGCGTAGTCGCGCTTTGCCTCGGGGCCAAAATCCGACAGTTGATCGGCTATGAAATTGATGCCACCCACAAAAGCAATCTTGCCGTCGATTACTACAATTTTGCGATGCATGCGGCGGAATAGATTGGTGCGGAACCCGAATAATGTCACGCCTGGATTGAACACCTTGAACTTCACGCCGACCTTCGTCATCCCATCCAGAAATTCACCTTCCAATCCGGGCGAGCCGAAACCATCCACCATTACGGCTATCTGGACACCCCGTTCTGCCGCTTCGATCAGCCGCTTGCGCAGTTCCTGGCCCACTTTGTCGTCGCTGAGAATGAAGGTTTCCAACAGGATTTCTTGCCGTGCTTGCGAAATGGCTTCGAAAACCCGCGGGAAGAATTCATCACCGTCAGTCAGAAGTCGTGTGCGATTGTTACTGTACCAAGGCCCTTTCATAACAGCATCCCCGTCATTGACATTGAAATTGGCATGGGTTCCAGCATCAATTCAGCCGCCAGCGGCAAATGGTCCGACAGATGGGACCAAGGGCGGGTTCCCAATACAGTCGGTTGATGTAGAACGGTGTTGCGTACATAAATGCGATCCAACCGCAGAAATGGCCAGCGCGCCGGGAATGTGGCAACCGGTCCGCCCAATACTTTGGTGAAGACTTCATGCAAACCCGCATTCTGTTCCAGATAGCGATTGGCTTTCAGGCGCCAGTCATTGAAGTCACCGGCGACAATCAAAGGAGCATCGGGCGGTAGTGACTGGATCAGTTCACACATCAACGCCAGCTGCCGGCTGCGATGCCGCTCACGCAGGCCAAGGTGAACACAGATAGTATGAATATTGGTTTCGCTGCCGGGTACCAGCAGGCGGCAATACAGCAAGCCACGTTTTTCCGTGCGACTTAAGCTGACATCGACGTTGCGGTTTTCCACAATGGGAAATTTGGACAGCAGGGCATTGCCATGATGACCTTCGGGATACACCGCATTGCGCCCGTACGCGAATTCGGACCAGGTTGAATCTGCCAGATACTCATACTGCGGCACCGACGGCCACATCTGCTGACGCGCGGAATGAAGCGAGTGTTCTCCCACCACCTCTTGCAGAAAGACGATATCTGCATGTACCTGACGCAGCATTTCACGCAATTCCGGCAACATGAAACGGCGATTGCCTGCCGAAAAGCCTTTGTGCAGGTTAACGGTAAGAACCGTTAGCTGCAGGTTTTTAATGGGCGGTGAAATCATGTTCATGCATCGATCTCTTGGATGACATCCGCAATCCAAACCAGAATTGTAAAATTGAAAAAGCAATCCATATGCCAGCTTGGAAAAGTCGGTGCTCAGGCTTAGACACCGCAGTGAAATCAACGCTCCGGCGTGTCGGATTTATTACTAAACGGGCGCTGGCGCACAGAAAAATGCATCGGCCGGCTGTAGAAATTACCTCGCTGATTGCTCATTTGGCAGAGAAATGGTCAAGCTCTTCCTTACAAAATTGGCTAAACCAACTGAGCACGGTTATTGCAAAGCAGTCGTTGCAATACAAGTTATCGCGGGAAAACCTGGTGGGAACATTCCTGGCTGAAGTCGATTTTGACGGCAGCCATCCCGGGAAAGACTGCAATCCAGGATGGAAGGAGAATGTATTATGTCTCTGATCAAACGTGCAGACCTATGGCGTAATGTTTACGAAATCAATGTCGGAATGTTCACCAGTTGCGACAACGTGGGCAATCTCATCAGCAGGCCCATGATTACGCAAAAGGTCGATCCTGATGGCGTGCTGTGGTTCTTTACCTCGCTGCAATCCAAATTGGTGAAGGATCTGATTCATTGGTCCCACGCCAATGTCAGCTTCGGAGATCCCCGGGATACGTTTTACGTGTCTTTAAACGGCATTGCCCGGTTGATCCAGGATCGACAAAAGCTCCAGGATTTGTGGAACGCGATGGCCAGCGATTGGTATCCCCGCGGGTTGGAAGATCCGCAGTTGGTGCTGATTCGATTTGAAGTTTCAGTGGCGGAATATTGGGATGCGGACGCCGGCAGCATGGTGGAACCGCAGGACATGGTAAGCGCCGCTGTCGTGCAAGGTGAGCATCTTCACCCGTTCCGTCATCCGCATAGAACGCATTTGCGTCAATTGTAATAGCGCCTGAAACAGCCTGGCGTTGACATTATTCAGCGTCAGGCCGTTTCTGCCACCGGTTTGGTCTGGTCCAGTTCGCTTTTCGCCGCATCTTCGCGGGCGCCGAAAATCATCTCGGTCAGCCAGCGTTTCAAATGCAAATTGTAGGCTTTGCGCATATTCTTTTCTGACAACGCGTGGTCTGCATTGGATATGACGCGGGATGTCAACGAGCCAGCCTGGCTCAAAGCAGCCACATAATTCTCAATCACGGTGTGAGGAATGATCGTATCCAGTTCGGATTCGACGATCAGCGCATCACCGCGAAAATCAGCGCAGGCTTTCAGAGCCAGATTGTCTTCCGGCGCAATGCGCGTCAAACGGTATTGCTGTAGATCTTGGTCTGCATGCAATTGACGTTTGGGTAAATGCCAGCCTTCGTCCTTGTACAAGGCGGGGGCCCGTAATACCAGCCAGCGCACGGGGCGTAGCGATGCCAAAATCGCGGCCAGATAACCGCCGTAGCTGATGCCCACTACAGCAATGGCATTGGGCTCGACATTCGGCCGCGCGGCAAGCCAGTCGTACGCGGCTATCAGATCCTGCAGATTATCTTCACGGCTAACGGTCTTCGCGCGATCAGAATCCAGATCATGCCCTCGCAAATCGATGGTCAGACAGACACAGCCCAGGCCGGATACTTCCTTTGCGCGCGCCAAATCCTGCTCCTGGCTGCCACCCCAACCATGCACGAACAGAATCGCGGGCAGTGCTACCGCGGGACGTAAAAGGGAACAACAGATTTTTTCAGTGCCGACCGGAATTTCATGCTGGAGAAGTTGAATATTCATAAGCATCGATCGTGGAATATTTGGTGATAGGACCGGTGTCGGGATCTACGCCGCGAAAATGCACGCGGGCATGGGGAGGGCAGGTGATATGGCGGTGAACTTCGTGAGATGACACCCGAATCGAATGCAGTTGCTCATCGGTTTGGAAGGCTTCCAACGCTGCAATTTCAGCAGGGCTGGCGCCACCAATCCGCCAGGATTGCTCCAGCACGCCCGAGCACCACTGGCCGGACGCGTTCAGGCCCTGGACCACATCGTAGTTGATGCGCGAGGCGAAGAAGCCCGGGTAGCAGGTGCGTGCCGCCTCGTCATAGGCCAGAGCCTGGGTCACGGCGTCGTGCAGCGGTCCCGATGCGGTGGCGGCCAGCAGCGCATTGAAGTCACCCCGCACCACGGTGAGGTCCGAGCCGCCATACACCAGGGCCCCGTTGTTG
>DATLII010000564.1:0-3929 GCA_035539495.1 Dongiaceae bacterium | reverse complement strand
CCCCAAGCCAGATAGCTGTTGCCCGCTGCATCCACGGCCAGAACTTTACCGCTGGCCAGTATCGGCACATTGGATGCATATGCAGGTAACAACAACTCCCACATCAGTTTCACACCAGCATCAAAATCAGCTAGAAATACTCCATCGCTGGCGCCTGGTGCAGACTGGTTTTTGGTAACGCCAGCCACATAGCTATGCCCATTCGGCCCAGCCACAACGGTCTGGCTGTGCGTATAGTCATTCCCCTCCACCGAATAATGCACCTGCCAAACTTGCCGCACACACGCAGCCACCCCCAGCACGGCCACAGCCAATGCCGTCATACGAAAAACGGATTTCATATTGTCACTCCCTGATTGTCATTTTTTGATTTGTGAACAAGAAAGATACGCAGGCAGCAGACAGGCCGGCCAGATTACTCGGCCTGGTCTTGCTACATGGAATTGCAGAAACAAAAAAGCCTGCGATCGCTACGATACACAGGCTTTATGAACAGCGAAATACTATGAAGCTATCAAGGTATAGGGGTATACCCACCCTTGATGCCTTTTGTGACGACAGCCACAGCATTGTGCGCGTGCAGGCTCTCCAGGTGATTCACACGTACCCAGAAATCCTGGTACGACGCCTCTTCATTCATGGCTTTTTGGATCTTGCGGGCGGCATCTTCGCAGAACATCAGGTTCTGGCCGTTCAGACGAGCGAATTCCTGCTCGTCTTCCCGCTTCACCGCTGTCTGCACCGGGGTTTTCAACGCGCCTTCCACCACGTCGATCAGATCTTCCAGCGGGAAGCTGGTGGTATCGTCCGACAGGCGCACGCGGATCTCGGCAATGCTGCGCTGGCTGTGCGGGGTCGCCACGATGCCCTGCTCACTTCCCAGCCAACCATAAACATCATCGGCCGCAATTGACTTGCTCTGGCCGAAGTCCTTGCGGAACTGCTGCTGGATCAGTTGACGCGCCAGTGCCGCGGAGCACGGACAGGTCGATGAATAGGGAATTTCCACCCGCAGCTCGAAATGGAAGCCATCGGTATCTTCGGTGGCGATGATGCGGGAGGGGTAGGCCTTCCAGCCGGAATATTCGCTCTTCAGAGCAGGGCGGCGGGCCAGGAATTCAAACCGAAAGTCCACATAGGCCTGGTCGCTGAGGCCCTGGTGGGATTCCAGGAAGCGACCCAACAGATTGCGCAGACTGCTGGCGGTCAGAACCTGGCTGCAGGCTTCATCCAGCAGCAGGTACAAGCGGGACATGTGAATGCCCTTCGCTTCGGGATTTACCAAATTGACATAGGCTTGCGCCTTGGCAACTGAGTGAGTGATCACTCCGCTGCGGGTCGGAATGGCTAGCGGCACTTCGATCTCGCTCATGCCCACCCAATCCAATAGGCCGGGGGCCTTGGGTTGAGACACGGACGCGATGTCAGGCATCGATTTACTGCCCATTGATGATAAATCCAGAAATTTCATGCAAGGGGTCTCCCCCCACTAAGGGACTTTCCCATTTAAGGGACTTGATAAATTAACCCATAGGGTCGACTGCTTTACAAGCGCCAAAAACGTCGCCGGATTCTAAACTATTGAGCCAAAAACCGGAATTGTTTTGGGTGTTTTTTGAACAATCAGAGCCTATTACCACCTGTTAAGTCCCGCGAATTGAATACTTAACCGACCAAAACGGTCAAGTATTATTATCCTATCGAAACCATATGCCTCATCTATCAATACACGGCCGCACGGGAATGACATGGATAATTCACGCCCGCATCCTTAAGATGTCCGTTTCGGCGTCTACCTATAACGAGAAACATAAAGATAACAAACGCCCGGAGCAGGCCCGTGACCCAGGATATTACCCCCAACCCTTACCAGATTCCCGGCACTCAATTGACACAAGCGGGCGAAATCCGGCTGCGCCGGGTGCCTGCGATGAACGGGCTCGAGTGGTTAACCGACGCCTGGGGTCTGTTCCGACGTCGGCCCGGCCTGTTTATTGGCCTGACGCTGTTGATGGCGATTATTAATTTCGCCTTGGGCATGGTGCCGTTGATCGGTCTGTTCGCATCGTTGCTGAGCCCGGTGTTTTTGGGTGGCTTCGCCCTGGCGGCCAGCAAGATCGATCGTGGCGAGCCCGCCGAAGTGGGCGATCTGTTCGCCGGTTTCAAACAAAATTTCAGCCAGTTGCTGGTGGTGGGTGCGATCTTTCTGGGCATTGGCTTTGTGCTGATGATGGTCGGTGGCATCGTGGTGGCCGTCTGTTTCGCGCTGGGCTTCAACATGAATACCGGCTTGTCACCCGGTCTGCTGGTGACGGGGATGATGGCAATCATGGTGGCGTTTTTGCTGATCATGGCGCTGTTCATCACCATGAGTTATGCCGCGATGATCGTGATGCTGACCAATTGCGAACCGGTGGCCGCTTATCGCGAAGCCTTCAATGCTTTTCTGGTGAATTTCATGCCGTTTCTGGTGTTCAGCGCGGCCAGCGCGTTTTTATATGGCGTTAGCGCATTGCCGCTGACGCTGGGCCTGATCGATACCGATTTATTGCTGGTGGGTGTATTGCCGATGCTGGGGTTCGTTGTGCTGGTGGTGTCGCCCTGGATGACCATCGCGATTTATACCGGGGTCAAAGATATGTTCGAAGCCGTTTCCAACGCGGTCAATCCCGGGGCGTGACTAAAGCATGATGCAACGCTCCTTGCGCCTCCCCTTGCGCTTCAGCCTGCTGGTTTTGCTCACGACTGCGCTCCTGACGGTGCCCGTGACTGCGGCGCTGGGTGGCGACCTGTTTGATCGCACCGCAGCCCGTTATGAACTGGAGCCGGAACTGCTGCGGGCGATCGCCAAGGTGGAATCGAATCTGTATCCCTGGGCCATCAATATCAATTGGGAAAGCTTCCGGCCGGAATCGCCGTATCAGGCGGTGCGGCTGATCCGCAAAGTGCGGCAGAATCCCTGGCTGCTGCGGGTGGATTATGCCGATCGCTCCGACCGGCTGTTCTTCCCGACAGGTTTAGCTGCCCAGCAGGCGCTGGCAGGATTGCGGCAGCGCGCAACCTTGTTGGATATTCCTGCCCCGCACCAATGGGAAATCCGCAAGCTGGATGTGCGCAGCGTCGACATCGGCCTGATGCAGATCAACTGGAAATTCCACGGCGAGCATTTCGAATCCATGGAAGATCTGTTCGATCCAGCCACCAACCTGGATTACGCCGCCCGCTTCCTGCGCCAGTTGCTGAAGACGCACGGCGATCTGGAAACCGCTGTGGCCCACTATCACAGCAGCACCATCCAGTTTCAGGAGATCTACCTGAAGAATGTCCGCGCCGTGTACGAGCAGCAACGCCTGCTGGCCCGGCGGGAGGAATGACCAGGCGTCTGTGCTCCGGCTGTCTATAGTTAACGTTAAGACCCCACGCCCCTTCCCCATCTTTTCAAGAGGACCTTGTTCATGGGAACCCTGATCACGTTGATCGTCATTGCCGCCCTGGTGTTCTACTTCATCTCCATCTACAACAAGCTGGTGGCGCTGAAGAATCGCTTCAAGAACGCCTTCTCGCAAATCGATGTGCAACTGCAGCGGCGCTATGACCTGATTCCCAATCTGGTGGAAACCGCCAAAGCCTATATGCAACATGAGAAGCAGACGCTGACCGCGGTGATTGAAGCGCGCAACCAGGCGGCAGCGGCAGCCAAGGTAGCGGCGGCGCACCCTGAAGATGGCAGAGCGATGCAAGCGCTAGGCGGAGCGGAAGGCGCACTGGGTGGTGCCCTGGGTAAATTCTTCGCGCTGGCGGAGAGCTACCCGGATCTGAAAGCCAACACCACCATGAATCAGTTGATGGAGGAACTGTCCTCCCCCGAAAACCGGGTGGCGTTCTCACGTCAGGCATTCAACGACGCGGTGATGGAGTACAACACCTAC
>DATLII010000563.1:0-7878 GCA_035539495.1 Dongiaceae bacterium | reverse complement strand
TACGAATACCGATGAGAATGAGGTATGACGACGGTTGCCAGAATCGAACGGGGATTTGCGTACCAGGCGATGCACGCCGGTTTCAGTGCGCAGCCAACCGTAGGCGTATTCACCTTCGAAGCGGATGGTGGCGGATTTGATGCCGGCCACTTCACCGTCGGACACTTCCACCAGATCCGTCTTGAAACCGCGACGCTCACCCCAGCGCAAATACATGCGCAGCAGCATGCTGGCCCAGTCCTGCGCTTCAGTACCACCGGAGCCGGCCTGGATGTCCAGGTAGCAGTGGTTGGCGTCCATCTTGCCCGAGAACATGCGACGGAATTCCAGGTTGGACACTTCGGTTTCCAGCTTGTCCAACTCGGTGGATACTTCGTTGACGGTGCCCTCGTCGTTCTCTTCCACCGCCATGTCGAGCAGCTCTTTCAGGTCGGCGACGCCGGACTTGAGCTTCTTCAGGGTGGCGACGATCTGGTCCAGGGCCACACGCTCGCGGCCGAGTTCCTGGGCTTTTTCCGGGGTGTTCCAGATGGCGGGGTTTTCCAGTTCACGATTGACTTCGTCGAGGCGTTCGCACTTCAGATCGAAGTCAAAGATACCCCCTAAGCGCTTCACTGCGCGCATTGAGGTCTTTGATTTTGTTTACGATCGGATTGATTTCCATGGGCTTTACAAGTCACTTGGCGGGGAAAACGGCGTATTTTACCGGGGGGAAGCCCCCGGCACCAGCGCTGCATGACATTGATTTGTCTTGGCTAGTGCTCAAAACCGTCATCGAACCTAAGCGGATTCTTCATCAAAGCGCCAACGAACGTTAATCTGGGGCCGCTAGGTTTGGGCGGGCTTGTTCTTTTTTTCTCCTTTTCGCTTCGAGGGTTCCCCATGCTCCGCATTTCCACTTTTCCATTCGCCCGGCTCAGCGCGCTGGCGCTGGCCACTTCGATCGCGTTAACCGGCTGCTATGAACAGGGAAGCAGCCTGCTGGTAGGCCGCGCTGTATTGCCGGCAGCCACATTTGCCGACGGCCCCACATCAGGCCGTCATCTTGGCGCCGGCCCCATCAATGGCCAGGCGGTTCCCTTTGTGAACAAGCAGCCAGTGCAGGGTTTCTCCGCCGTGCTAAATAATGGTGACGGCAGTTTCCTTGTGATGTCCGACAACGGTTTTGGCAGCCTGGAAAATTCCGCCGATTACAACCTGCGCCTGTATCGCATCACGCCGGATTTCAAAACCACCAAAGGCGGCAGCGGTGAAATCGCCGTGGGCAACTTCATCGAGCTGAAAGACCCCAACAAAAAAATTCCGTTCACCATCACCAATCATTTCACCAGCGAGCGGGTTCTCACCGGCGCTGATTTCGATATCGAATCGGTGCAGCGCGCGCCGGATGGCAGCCTGTGGTTCGGCGATGAGTTCGGTCCGTTCCTGATTCATACCGATGCCAATGGCGTGGTGTTGGATGCGCCGATTCCGCTGCCGGATCTGAACAACCCCGGCAAATTTATTCGAGCGCCGCAAAATCCGCTGCAGGAAGAAGCCAGCGCGGTGCGGATCATGAACGCCGTGACCCGTCATGCAGAATTGCATGGTGGCACGCGCACGCCGGTGTTCTCGCCCTATCACGTGATGCTGGCGGACAACAATACGGCTAATGATCACTATGCCCGTGGCGCGGCGTCGCCGGCAGATCTGAAGGCAGCGGCCAGTGATGTTTTCAATATCACATCGCTGAAAAATGCGGGTTACCCGGTAGTGAGCTGGACCGTAAATGACAAGCCCCGTATGTTGGAACTGCTGCAATTGGGTGTGAGCGGTATTATCAGCGACCGGCCCGATCTACTGCTGGAGGCAGTGCAGGAATTTAACGGCGGTCAATATCTGAGAGTGGATGGTCTGATCGATGGCAGCAAGCTCGACGCACAGGGTCACCGTGGAGGCCGCAATCTGCGCCCGGAAAACACGCTACCCGCGATGGAAGTGGCGCTGGACAATCTGATGATCACGCTGGAGACCGACAGCGGCGTGTCGCAGGATAAGGTGGCGCTGCTGGCTCATGATCCCTACGTGGAGCCGGAAAAATGCCGTCGCACTGATGGCGGTGATTTCAGCGCGCCCGTGTTGATAAAAAACCTGACGGCGGCAGAAATTCAGTCCACGTTCATCTGCGACAAGCTGTTCCGCGGTGAATCCCAACTGAATGATCAGGCGCTGTCGCCGGTGAGCGTGGCGTTTGCTGCCAGCCGCAGCATCCATCCCTATGCGATGCCGCAATTGCAGCAGCTGTTCGACTTCGTCGATGCGTATGTGTCTTACTATCGCGACGGCGCCGGCAGCAGCCATCCACAAGCGGCTTTGCGCTGGAAGAATGCTGCCCAGGTGCGTTTCAACATCGAAACCAAAATCAACCCGCGCAGTGATCTGGACATTCACGGCAACGTCTACAAGGACCGCACCCTGGCCCCGGCCGTGTTCACTGATGTCATCGCGGGCCTGATCAGCAGCAACGGCCTGGCCGCCCGCGCCGATGTGCAGAGCTTCGATTTCCGCACGCTGCTGGATGTGCAGGCGCGCTTCCCGGCGATTCGTACTGTGTATCTGTTCGGCGACTTCCCGATTTTTGCCGGCGCCGATTCCGATGACGGCACTAACCTGCAGGACGAGAACGGCGCTAACAGCCCCTGGTTGGCTGGCCTGTTCTGGCCGTACCGCGAAACCACGCTGACCTCGCCGTTCAAGGCACAAGGCAGCGGCGGTTTCGAAGGCATGGCACTGAGCAAGGATGGCAAAAAACTGCTGCCGCTGCTGGAAAAACCGCTCACTGGTGGCACTCTGCAGGAATTGCTGATTCATGAATTTGACCTGGCCAGCAAACAGTACACCGGCAAGTTCTATCGTTATCTGCTGGATGCACGCGGCGCGGCCATCGGCGATTTCATCATGACTGACAAGAAGCATGGTCTGATCATCGAGCGCGACAACACGCAAGGCGATTTGAACGGCTTCAAGACCGTGCAGGAAATCACGCTGGGTAAATCCGGCGAACCGGTGGAAAAATCACTGCGAGTGGATCTGATGCAAATCACCGACAAGTTCGGTCTGGCGCAACCGTCGCTGCCCGGTGATGTGGGTGTAGGTAGTGAAACGTTTGCCTTCCCCTTCACGACTATCGAGGATCTGGTACTGCTGGACAACGATACGTTGGGTGTGATTAACGACAACAACTTCCCGTTCAGTTTGGGCCGTCATCCCAGCGCGGGCGCGCCGGATGATAACGAGTTCATTCTGCTGAAGCTGCCGCCGAAGTTGTTGGTGAAGAAGAAGTAAACTTTCGCTCTAGATCCGGGCAGGAAAGCCTGCCCGGTATTGCAAATCTGGACACGAACTGGGCGTCCCCCGCTGGACACATCCCTGGGGGCTGCACAGCGGCCCTTCGGGGCCGGCCACTCACGAATACGTTCGTGGAAGAACCCTCCCTGTCAGTCGGGGATGTACTTGGAAAAGCGCCCCCTGTATTCGCGTGGCGACAATCCCACTTTGCGTTTGAACATCTTGGAAAAAGAACTCACGTCTTCGTAACCGATGTTTTGCGTGATCTCAGCAATCGTTTGCTTGCTGGTTTCCAGCAGACGTTTGGCCATGTCGATGCGCACGGTCTGCAGATACGCCAGCGGTGATTCGCCGGTGGCGGATTTGAAACGCCGGATCAGCGTGCGCGGACTCATGGCCTTTTCTTCCGCCAGCCAGGCCAACGAGAAATCCTCGGCATAATGCGCGTCAATCCATTCCTGAATGCCGCGGATCGCTTCGTCATTGTGGTATTTGTTCTGGTGCGTGGCGAAATAGGTGAGCTGGGATTCACGCCCCGCATCCAGCACCATGGCCTTGGCGCATTCGATCGCAGTTTCGTGATCGATATAAAGTTCAATCAGGTACAGCCCCATGTCGAACCAGGCCGTGCCTCCGCCAGAGCAGAAAATGCGTCCGTCGGTGGTAATCAACTGCTCTGGAATCAGATTGACTTCGGGATAGCGTTTGCGGAAACGTTCGGCATGAGCCCAATGCGTGGTCGCCTTGCGGCCATCCAATATTCCCGCTTCGGCCAGGAAATAGGCGCCGGTGCAATTGCTGACAATTTGGGTGCCGAGTTTGTGATGCTGCTGCAGCACTTCCACCAGCTCGCGATTGCGGGACAACGCTTTTTCCACGTCGCCGCCGATGCTGGGTACCAGCACCACATCGGCCTGGCCAATCTGGTCGAAACTGCAGTCCGCCTGCAGCACCAAATTGTTCAGACAGCGGATGGATTTGCCGGTGGGCGTGGCCAATTGCACGCGGAATTTCGGCTCCAGGCTCTTGCCCTGGAAGTAGTTCCAGGCGGTGCCCGCCGTGGAGAGAAGATCAATAACGCCAACAATGGAGGTGGCAAACGCAAAGTCGAAACCAAGGATGGAAACCTGGATCATGGGTGTCACATTCCGCCAAGAACAAGTCAGAAACGACGATTACACAGTTTGACAGCGGATGCAAACATTGCCCAACCTTTCACAACCCGTCACTGCCTCGGTCGCACTCCACTGCCCCCTCGCGGGAGCCAGTCCGGTGCCACCTCAAGGATGCTCCCATGCCACTGATTCCCCGTCAGGATTTGGACTTTCTGCTGTTCGATCTGCTGCAGGCCGACCACCTGCTGAGCTACCCCCGCTACCAGGATCACAGCCGCGACACGTTTGGCCAGAGCCTGAATACCGCCTCCCAGATTGCCGAGCGCTACTTCGCACCCCATAACCCGTTGGCCGACGAAAAAGAGCCTTGGTTCGACGGCCAACGGGTGCACACGATTCCCGAAGTGAAAGCAGCGTTCGAGCATTTCCTGGAATCCGGCCTGCTGAATGCGCGACTGGATTACGACGCTGGCGGCATGCAACTGCCTGCCACTATTGCGGCAGCCTGTACGGCGCAAATCACGGCAGCCAATCCATCTACTGCGGCGTATCCGTTTCTTACCATGGCCGCGGCGAATCTTGTGTCTCATTTCGCCAGTGCCGAATTGCAGCAACAATATTTGCCACTGATGCGTGACGGTCGCGCCACAGGCACCATGGCGCTGACCGAGCCGGATGTGGGCTCATCTCTGGCGGACATTAAAACCACCGCCACGCCCACCGAACAGGGTCACTATCTGATTCGCGGCCATAAAATGTTTATCTCCGGCGGCGACCACGACTTGACCGACAATATCGTGCACCTGGTGCTGGCCCGCATCAAAGGTGCGCCCACTGGTGTGAAAGGCATTTCATTATTCCTGGTACCGAAATGGCTGCCGGATGAAAAAGGCCAGCCACAACAACGCAACGACGTGGCGCTGGCCGGTCTGCTGCACAAGATGGGTTATCGCGGCACCACCTCCACCGTGCTGAATTTCGGCGAGAACAATCAGTGCGTGGGTTATCTGATCGGCGAGGCGCATGCGGGCCTGAAATACATGTTCATGATGATGAACGAGGCGCGTATCGGTGTGGGCTTGGGAGCGGCGGTAATCGGATATCGCGGTTATGTTGAATCGCTGGCCTATGCGCGCGAACGGCCGCAGGGTCGTCATCCCGGCAACAAAGATGCGAATTCGCCGCCGCTGCCAATCATCGAGCACGCCGACGTAAAACGCATGCTGCTGGCGCAAAAGGTTTATTCAGAAGGCGCGCTGGCGCTGTGCTTGTATGCCAGCAACCTGGTGGACAAAATCGAAAATACGACCGATCAGCAGGAACGCAATAATCTGCGGGAACTGCTGGATCTGATCACCCCCATCGTCAAATCCTGGCCGTCGGAATTCGGCTGCAAGGCTAACGAACTGGCCATTCAGGTCTTAGGCGGTTGCGGCTACACACGGGAATATCCGGTGGAGCAGTGCTATCGCGACAATCGCCTGAATCCCATTCACGAAGGCACTCACGGTATTCAGGCGCTGGATCTGCTCGGACGCAAGCTGTGGCAGAACGGTAGCATGGGCTTGCAGCAATTGGGTCGCGCTATTCTGGCCACAATGGAGCGCGCGAAGGCCATTCCGGAATTGCGGGATGAAATAGCCGCGCTGCAGAACGCGCTGACACTGATCACCACACTGACACAACAATTGGGTGGGCATTTGCAACAGCGTGGGCCCGACATTGCGCTGGCCAATGCATCGCTGTTTTTAAGCCTGGCCGGCCATGTTGTTGTGGCCTGGATATGGCTGTGGCAAGCTACCGTCGCGCACGAGCGGTTGTCGCAAGATCCCGCCAACAGCGCATTCTATAAAGGTAAACAACAAGCCTGCCGTTATTTCTTCCGCTGGGAACTACCACTGATCCAACATTGGAGCCAGCTGCTGCAAGCGGAAGACGATACGTGCCGCACCATGCAGAATGATTATTTTTGATTGCGCCACATTCGAGCGTAAATTCAGCTGAATTTATGCGGTTCGAAATAAACAAAACAGTATTACAGAGGATTTTATGGAACACGTCAAAGTCAGTCAGGAAGGCCACATTCTGGTCATTTATGTCGACCGTGCTGAGAAATACAACGCGCTTTCTCCCGACATCTATCACGCCATTGGCAAAGCACTGAAGCGTCTGAACGACGATCCGGAATTGCGTGTGGCCGTACTGCATGCGGCCGGCAAACATTTCACTGCCGGCGTGGAACTGGACAAGTGGGCGCCGATTTTTGGCAGCGGCTCCGCCTTCCCGGTGCAAGCCGATGAAATCGATCCCATGGGGCTCACCGGCGAACGCCACAAAAAGCCGTTGATCATCGCCGTGCAGGGCTACTGCTTCACCTGGGGCGTGGAAATTCTGCTGAACACTGAAATCCGCATCGCGGCGAAAGACACCCAATTCCAGATGCTGGAAGTGCAACGCGGACTGTATCCTTGCGGTGGTGCAACGCTGCGTCTGCACAAAGAAGTGGGCTGGGGCAATGCGCACAAAGTGCTGCTGACGGGCGAGCGCTGGAGCGCTGAAGACGCCTATCGCTGGGGCATGGTGCAGGAACTGACCGAACCCGGCGAACAGTTCAACAAAGCGATGGAATACGCGCAAAAAATTGCCGACTGCGCACCGCTGGGCGTGCAAGGCCTGCTGAAATGTACCCGTACCACCGAATCCGAAGATCACGACACCGCCGTGAAGCAGTGCTTCGAAGATCTGGTGCCCATCATGAAAAGCGAGGACGCGGCAGAAGGCGTGAAATCCTTTATGGAACGTCGCAAAGCCGTATTCAAGGGGAAATAACATGCGCGTACTGCAAGTCGAATCCTTCGGCGACCCCAAAGCGCTCCGTGTATCCGAATTACCGGAACGCGCGCCCGGCAGCGGAGAAATCAAAATCCGCATGGCCGGTGTCGGCATCGGTTTCTTTGACGGCCTGCTGGTAAAAGGCGAATACCAGATCAAACCGCCTCTACCTTTCGTGCCCGGCAGGTCCATCGCCGGTGTAGTGGAGGAAGTAGGTGAAGGTGTTACGCATGTAAAAGTTGGCGATCATGTCGCCGGTTTTGCATTCATGGGCGGCCTGGCGGAAAAAATCACGCTGAACGCCCAGTCCTGCTTTGCGATTCCCAAATCGATTCCCTTGCTGGACGCGGCGAATTTCTTTATCGCCTACGCTACCGGTTTGTATGGTTTGCGGGAATGCGGCCATCTGCAGGCGGGTGAAACCGTGCTGGTGTTGGGTGCATCAGGCACCACCGGCTCCACTGCCATTGAAATCGCGAAAGCCATGGGCGCGCGCGTGATCGCGGCGGCATCCACCGAAGCCAAGCGGGAACGCTGCAAGCAGGCGGGCGCTGACATCGTCGTGGATTCCTCCACGCCGGAATGGCGCAATCAAGTGAAAGCA
>DATLII010000562.1:0-2003 GCA_035539495.1 Dongiaceae bacterium | reverse complement strand
AATCTGACCGCCATAACCGCCGACAATGTCGGTCACAGTCGGGATGCCACGCACAGACGCCAACAGCGACTGCAGCTGACCAAAGAATTCGGTAGCGGCCTCTTTCACGACTTCGCGAGTGGCTTTGCCGGCTTCCTCAGTTTGGGTTTTGCCAGCAGGTGCCGATGCACGCTCGGTTTTCTTGCGCGGTGTGCCTTTCAATTCCGGCAGAATACCGGCTTCCGCCAGGCTGGCATTGGTGGCATCCAGCACTTCGCCGTAATTGCTCATCACAAACTTGTCGAACAGTTTGAAGATGATCAGGCGACTCTTGATATCGCACTCCACCAGCTTGCTGGCTTTCTTGAAGCCTTCGCACACAAAGCGGGGATTTAAGGGATTGTTCTGATCGCTGATGGTTTGGCTGGTGACCAACAGATCCAGCCGCATATTCAACTGATACAGCGACTCAACAAACGCGGAGCGGGCTTTGTTGGCCATGCCTTCGATGGCGACATCCATTTCCAGATCGTCATTCGCCACCAACGACAGGGATTCCAGATTAAAGGAACCGTCCTGCGCGGGCTTAGCAACCTGGGCACGGTTTTCCTGCAGCTGATGCAGTTGCAGATTGATGTGCTGGATGATGGTACGTTCGATTTCCTTGCGCTTGAGCCGCAGCACGCGCATGGTTTCAATGAATTCTTCCTGCTTCTGAGTAGAGCCGGCTTTTTGTGCGTAATCGAAAAAGGCGTCATCCGCTTTTTCGAACAGTTCGCCCAGCAGATGCAACAGCGCTTCCAGACCCGCGCGATGCGCTTTTTTCAGCGCGGCCGGCAGAGCGAGACCTTGCGAAGACTCATCCCGCGAACCATTGGGCGTGCCAGGGGATTGCGTCCCACCTACACACCGGAGATCTGGTTTCTGGGTCATGGCTAAAGGCCTCGTTGCACTACTCGGTTCACCTGGTTTGCTTTCCTTGCTGCGAGCCGTCCCTGAGAGGTGTGCGGTGACAATCTTTGTCAGCATTTTTTCAAATCGAACACCTCAGCTACGAGTATAGGAGCGATTTTTGGGCACACAGGCCGTTCCTCATCATTGTGAGACCCCATTCACAAAGAAAAACGACTAAAAAATAGACAAAACACGGCGTAAATTTGACTGACTAATCTGGTTAATGAGTAACCTGTTGAAAATCGTAAACAACGGTGGAATCACGTAAGATAACCAGCCATCCGGTACCTGATTGCCATAATGAATTTGGCCCGCGCCGGCTCCCGATTTCTGTCCTTTATATAGTGAAGCTACATGACCACCGACTACCGCGCCCTGGATATCCCCCGCACCGTTGCCTTTGCCCTGGAAGAAGACGTCCGCACGGGTGACATCACCGCCAGCCTGATTCCCGTCACTCAGACGGCTCGCGCCCGGGTCATTACACGGGAGGATGCGGTGGTGTGCGGCGTGGAATGGGTGAACGAGGTGTTCCGGCAGGTGGATCCGTCGGTGACGGTCACTTGGCATGTGCGGGACGGTGACAATGTATCGCCCAACCAGGTGCTGTTCGAACTGGAGGGCAAAGCTCGCAGCCTGTTAACCGGTGAACGTTGCGCGCTGAACTTCCTGCAGACGTTGTCGGGCACTGCCACTGTTTGTCGCCGTTATGCGGACATCGTCGCGGGCACGGGCGTGAAGCTGCTGGATACCCGGAAGACCTTACCGGGGCTGCGCACGGCGCAGAAGTACGCGGTGACCTGTGGCGGGTGTTTCAATCACCGCATTGGGCTGTATGACGCGTTCCTGATTAAAGAGAACCATATCGCGGCCTGTGGGGGGATTGGGAAGGCAGTGGCTGCGGCACGGGTGATTGCGCCAGGGAAACCGGTGGAGGTGGAAGTGGAGAATTTTGAGGAGCTGGAGCAGGCGCTGGCGGCCGGGGCCGACATTATTATGCTGGACGATTTTGATTTGGAGGGGATGGGGAAGGCGGTGGCTTTTACTGCAGGGCGGGCTAAGCTTGAAGC
>DATLII010000561.1:0-10442 GCA_035539495.1 Dongiaceae bacterium | reverse complement strand
GCATCCAGATCGGTATTGAAGTCGGTATTTTGGGGCTGCACGGGATCGATGATGACCAGCCCGGAGACGTCCTGAATCAGCATGGTCTGCGCTTTTTTTGCGGCGAAACCCGCTGACAGTCCGATGGCAATGATCACCGTTGGTTTCGGACTTTTCTGGCGCAGTAGGGTGGTAGCAGCACGGGCACGGCGATCCACTTCATCTGGCACCTTGTCCGGCTCGAATTCAATGCTTTTTTCCTCCGCTGCCGCAGGAGTGCTGGGCGCGGGTGCTGGTGCTTGCGCCGCTGGATCTGCTGGCGCGGCGGTCGGTGGTGCCGCGTTGGCGGGATCTGCCTTTCCCGGATCGGCTGTGGACGTAGTGGCAGCAGCAGGTGCAGCAGTCGCCGCTGGCAATTGCGGCACCAAGCGGTAGTCCGGCACCGCGATCGATAGCGTATTCCAGCCATGCGCCGCCAGTTGGGTGCGCAGCTCATGTACCAGCCCCGGCCAATCAGGATGCTGATGGTTGTCATGCAGGATGAGTGCATTGGCAAAGGTGGCGCCGCTGTGATCCATCAGCAACAGGCCCAGGAATTTCTCATCGCCTTCCCCCAGCCAGGTCACCTCGGTTTCCTTGTCCACCTGCTTCAGTTGGGCTTCCAGGTTCTGGCTGCGACGGGTTTCCTCCCGGATGGGCGGCGACTTCAGCGGCGGCGGCGTATCGGCCGTGGCCGGAGTTGGCTCCGGCTGGGCTGGGGGTGGGGTGGCGGACTGGGCACCCAACAACAGCGGCGCCAGCAGGCAGAGGGGCAAAATCGGTCGCCATTTCATGGGTTTGAAGGTCCGCTCATAGGTTTTCGTCAGTATAGACGGCCCTGCTTTGGGTGCCGCCTGCATCCTGAGTTACAATGCGCGCACTTTTGTCGCCGGGACCTCGCCATGACTGACTATCTGATTGCGCCCTCCATTCTTTCTGCCGATTTCGCCCGTCTGGGTGAGGAAGTCGACAACGTGCTGGCCGCAGGCGCCGATATCGTGCATTTCGATGTCATGGACAATCATTATGTGCCCAACCTGACCATCGGCCCGATGGTGTGCAAAGCGCTGCGTAATTACGGCATCGAAGCCCCTATCGACGTACACCTGATGGTGAAACCGGTGGACCGCATCATCGGCGATTTCATCGAAGCCGGCGCCACCTATATTACGTTCCACCCTGAAGCCAGCGAGCACATTGACCGCAGCTTGCAGATGATCCGCGATGGCGGCTGCAAGTCTGGCCTGGTCTTCAATCCCGCTACCTCGCTGCAACACTTGGAGCATGTGTTGGACAAGGTGGACATGGTGCTGCTGATGTCGGTGAACCCGGGCTTCGGCGGCCAGAAATTCATCCCCCACACCATGGAAAAACTGCGCCAGGCGCGCAAGATCATCGACGACAGCGGCCGCAATATCCGGCTGGAGATCGATGGCGGGGTGGGAGTCGCTAACATTCGCGAAATCGCCCAGGCCGGTGCGGATACGTTCGTGGCAGGCTCGGCTATTTTCGGAAAAGGCGATTACAAGGCGGTGATCAATCAGATGCGGGCAGAGCTGGCGCAGGTGAAATGAGCAATGCCAGCAGTTTCAGTTGCAAAGCTTCCGGCCACTGAGTCTTTTCTATGTTGATCCGCCTGACAGCGCTGTTTAACAACCACCTGCCGCGCCTGATCGCCTTCGATCTGGATGGTACTTTGGTGGATAGCGCACCCGATCTGGCTACCGCGGTCGATCGTATGTTGGTGGAATTGGGCAGCTCGCCGGCAGGTGAGGACAATGTACGTGGCTGGGTCGGCAATGGCGCTGCTGTACTGGTGAAGCGGGCACTGGCAGGATCGGCTGATCCGACCCTGGTCGCACAGGTAGATGATGCGCTGCACATGCAGGCATTGCAGCACTTCCGCCATTTCTACCAGGAGGAAAACGGGCGGCTGACCCGACTCTATCCCGGCGTAGTGGACGTGCTGCAGGTGCTGGCCGATTTGGGAATCCCGCTGGCGGTGATCACCAACAAGCCATTGAACTTCACGTTGCCGCTGTTGCAACAAACGGGCATCGATCACTTTTTCCAGCAAGTCATCGGTGGCGAGTGTCTGCCGCACCGCAAGCCCCATCCGCTGCCTTTATTGCATGTGTGTGAACAGGCGGGTGTACCACCGACGCAGGCGTTGATGGTGGGTGACAGCCGCAATGACGTGGAGGCCGCGCAGGCAGCCGGATTCGTCAGCGCGGCGTTTACTTACGGTTATAACCATGGCGAGCCGGTGGCAGCGTGCAACCCGGACTGGCTATTGGATGATTTTCGGGAATTGTTGCTGTAACGGCAAAAGGGGTTGGCAAGGCGCGGGAAGCTGGTGTAAGTTTGGGCTTCTTCCGAAACGAAAAAATGTGTACCTGAACGTGAACACACTGCTTTCGCAACAACCTTCCTCCCTTTTCACCAGCCTTCGTTGGCGATGGCGCTGGTGATTTCCGCCTGCCGGTGATGCTGAATTTGCGCGTTGCTGGATCTGAATACCTTTAGATTTTCGAATACGACAATTTAAGCGCCGCTCGATTAGGATTTGCTCCGTGCAATCGAGCCCGAAGCCATCCGGTTTGGGACACGTCGTGAACCCATCCCTGGGGACTGCTCCGCGACATCCCTGTCGCAGAGCGTCCCAAACCGGATGGCTTCGGGCTCGATCCCAGACACCGTGCTACCTTCTTCTGAGATTCAAGCGGCACGACACGGGAAACCCGACATGACACCCCAACAATTCAATGCCCTGGCCGCGCAAGGCTACACCCGCATCCCCTTGATGCGCGAAGTGCTGGCGGACCTGGAAACACCGCTCAGTACCTACAAAAAGCTGGCCGACAAACCCTATTCCTACCTGTTCGAATCCGTGCAGGGTGGCGAGAAATGGGGCCGCTACTCCATCATCGGCTTACCCTGCAGCACTCGCCTGACGGTGCGGGGCCACCAACTGACACTGCAGAACGGCGATCGCATTCTGGAGCAGAAAGACGTCGCCGATCCGCTGACCTACATCGAACAGTTCCAGCAACAGTTCAAAGTGCCGCATGTTGATGGCTTGCCGCGCTTCAACGGCGGTTTAGTCGGATTCTTCGGCTACGACATCGTGCGCTACATCGAAAAGCGTCTCGACAAAGGCGACAAACCCGACCCCATCGGCACGCCGGATATTCTGCTGATGGTGTCCGATGACATCGTTGTGTTCGATAACCTGCGCGGCACGCTGTTCGTGATTACCCACGCAGATGTCGCACAACCGAATGCGTACGAGAAAGCGCAGAATCGTCTAGACCAGATCGTGGCGAAGCTGAAGCAGCCGTTGGCGCCGGAAGCGGATCTGCCCACATTTTCCGTCAGTGAAAGTGATTTCAAATCCAGCTTCCCGCAGCCGGAATTTGAAAAAGCCGTCGATGGAATCAAGGAATATGTGCTGGCGGGTGACACCATGCAGGTGGTGATATCCCAGCGCATGTCGATTCCCTACACATTGCCGCCGTTGCATCTGTACCGCGCACTACGCTGCCTGAATCCGTCGCCGTACATGTATTTCCTCGACATGGGCGATTTCCAGATCGCCGGCTCGTCGCCGGAAATTCTGGCGCGGGTGGAAAACGGCACCGTCACTGTGCGTCCCATTGCCGGCACTCGTCGTCGCGGCAAAACCCTGGAAGAAGATGTGGCAATGGAACAGGAGCTGCTGGATGATCCGAAAGAAATTGCCGAACACCTGATGCTAATCGATCTGGGTCGCAATGACGTGGGTCGTATTGCTGATATCGGCACGGTTTCGCTCACCGACAAGATGGTGGTGGAGCGCTATTCCCACGTCATGCACATCGTCTCCAACGTGGAAGGTAAGCTGAAAGCGGGCAAGAGCTGTCTCGACGTGCTGCGTGCCACTTTCCCCGCGGGCACCCTAAGCGGTGCGCCGAAAATCCGCGCCATGGAAATCATTCACGATATCGAGCCGGTAAAACGCGGCGTGTACGGCGGTGCGGTAGGCTATCTGTCCTGGCACGGTGATATGGATACCGCGATCGCGATTCGCACCGCGGTAATCAAAGACGGCCAGTTGCATATTCAGGCCGGTGCCGGCGTGGTGGCGGATTCCATTCCCAAGTTGGAATGGAAAGAAACCCAGAACAAGGCCCGCGCCGTGTTTCGCGCGGTCGCGATGGCGGCCAATGGCCTGATTCCGGTGGAGAACTGATATGTTGCTGATGATCGACAATTACGATTCCTTCACCTACAACTTGGTGCAGTATTTCGGTGAGCTGGGCGCGGATGTGAACGTCGTGCGCAATGATGAAATCACATTGGCCGACATTGAAAAACTGGCACCCGAACGCTTGGTGATTTCGCCCGGCCCCTGCTCGCCGACGGAAGCGGGCATTTCCATGGCGGCGATCCAACACTTTGCAGGCAAGTTGCCTATCCTGGGTGTCTGCCTCGGGCACCAGAGCATCGGTGCAGTATTCGGTGGCAATGTGGTGCGAGCGGACGCGGTGATGCACGGCAAAACGTCGCAGATTCACCACCGCAACGAAGGCGTATTCAAAGGGCTGGATAATCCGTTCCAGGCTACCCGCTATCATTCATTGGTGGTGGATCGCCAGACCTTGCCCGACTGCCTGGAAATGACGGCCTGGACCCAGAATCAAGACGGCAGTATCGACAAGATCATGGGCCTGCGCCATCGTGAATATGCCATTGAGGGCGTACAGTTCCATCCCGAGTCGATTCTCACTCAGCAGGGTCACGATCTGCTGAATAATTTTCTGAAACTGAAGTGAGCGCCATGGATATCCAGACCGCACTGAAAAACGTTATCGCCCGCCAGTCGTTGACGGAACAGGAAATGGCGGACGTGATGAACCAGATCATGACGGGACAAGCCACACCGGCGCAGATCGGTGGTTTCCTGATTGGCCTGGCCATGAAAGGCGAAACCGTGGATGAAATTACCGGTGCTGCCCGCGTCATGCGTTCATTGGCAACACCAGTCCATATCCGCGCCAGCAAATTGCTGGATACCTGCGGCACCGGAGGCGATGGTTCCCGCACGTTCAACATCTCGACCACGGTGGCATTCGTGGTGGCGGCGGCAGGTGGTCATGTGGCTAAACACGGCAACCGTTCCGTCTCCAGCGTCAGCGGCAGTGCCGATGTGCTGGAAAAAGCCGGCGTCAACCTGAGCATCACACCGGAGCAAGTCGCGCGCTGTGTAGAAACCTTGGGCGTGGGCTTTATGTTTGCGCCGGCCCATCACAGTGCGATGAAACACGCCGTCGGCCCGCGCCGGGAAATGGCAGTGCGCACGATCTTCAACTTGCTGGGCCCGCTTACCAATCCTGCGGGCGCCAAGCGGCAGGTGATGGGCGTGTACGGCAAACAGTGGGTGCGGCCTATTGCTGAAGTGTTGCAACGGCTGGGTTGTGAACACGTGCTGGTGGTGCACGCCGCCGACGGTATGGATGAAATCAGTCTCAACGCAGAAACGTTCGTCGCAGAAGCCACGCCAACCGCTATTCGCGAGTACAGCATCAAGCCGGAGGATTTCGGTTTGGAACGTGCGCCGCTCAGCGTGTTGGCTGTGCATTCCGTGGATGAAAGCCTGGATATGGTGAAAGCCGTATTGGGCAAGGAGCAAGGCCCCGCTGCGGATATCGTCGCGCTGAACGCGGGTGCTGCGCTGTATGTTGCAGGTATCGCCGATTCCATTAAAGAAGGCGTCGCATTGGCGCAGGACGCCATCGGCAGCGGCCTGGCGCTGGCCAAGCTGAATGAACTGGCTCAGCTCACCACCGTATTCAAACAGGAAAGCGAGGGCGCCTGATGAGCCAGCACGACACTCCTACCGTTCTGAAAAAAATCATCGCCCGCAAATGGGAAGAAATCGGCGAGCGCAAGCCGTTGCAATCGGAACAGGCATTGCTGCGGCAAGCTAAACAGGCAGATGCTCCCCGCGGTTTCGTTTCCCGGTTGCAGCAAGCTCTCAGCCAAGGTCGCTCTGCGGTGATCGCCGAAGCGAAAAAAGCCTCTCCGAGCAAAGGCGTGATCCGGGAGCAATTTGATCCTGCCGCCATCGCCCGTTCCTACGAACAGGGCGGGGCTGCCTGCCTCAGCGTCCTCACCGATCGTGACTTTTTTCAGGGGCATGAGGATTACCTGCGTCAGGCCCGGGGCGCCTGCAATTTGCCAGTCATTCGCAAGGATTTCATCGTCGATCCTTACCAGATAGCCGAAGCTCGCGCCATTGGCGCCGACTGCATCCTGCTGATCGCTGCGGCGTTGGATGACACGCAATTGGCGGAGCTGACCCGCTGCGGTCAGGAATTAGGTATGGACATATTGATCGAGGTCCACGATCGCGAAGAATTGGAGCGTACACTACCCTTGGGCCAAACCCTGGTAGGCATCAACAACCGTAACTTGCATACTTTTGAAGTCAGCCTGAAAACCACGCTCGACCTGTTGCCCCTTATCCCGGCCGGTCGTATCGTGGTCACCGAAAGCGGTATCCAGGAGCCTGCGGACGTTCGCTTGATGCGCGAACATGCGGTGAACAGTTTCCTGGTGGGAGAGGCCTTTATGCGGGCCGAAAACCCGGGTGCCAGGCTGGCCGATCTTTTTTTCACCTGATTGGTTCTTTTGGTGGTGCGGCGGCGACTCATCAACCATTAATGTGACTCCTGACCGCTCCGGTTAAACGGAAGCGGTTGACAAAGTACACCAAGGTTGCGTGAATAACGGGTACGTGAGGCTTGGTTTTAATTTTGCGTCATAGCTCAATGGGTAGGCGGGGGATTCCGCCCCAATAATGTTCGATAACGATAAAAGGACTTACTTCAGGGGAGACAGTAATGCAATTAATCGTGGTCCTGGGTGTTTTGGTAGCCATCAATTTTGGCATCGTGTACGTGGGTTCTGAGGCTGGCAAGGAAGAAGACGTGTCAGCTCAGCAAGGTGTTGTTGAAGTGGAAGAGGTGCCTGATTGCCCTCCCGACACCGATTGCCCCAAACCGGAAGATGCTCAAAAAGAGCCTGCAAAACAATAAGTTAAACTTAAGAATCAACGACGTGTTCGCGGCAGGCGACAACCTGCCGCCTTGATTGTCGTGGCAAGTGACTGGTGGTCGGTTAGTATATATAATGTCGACGCCGTTCTTTTGACTGCTATGAAGGAGAAACTTATGGGACACGTAATCGTTATTTTCGGTACCTTGATTGCCTTGAACATGGGCTTCGGCTACTGGCTGTCGGAAGAAAATGCAGAGAATCAGCCCAAACAAGGAGTGGTTGAGGTTGAAGACGTGCAGACGAATTCTGCAGTCGCACCCGCACCTGACGCTCCGGCTGAACAAACAAAACCAGAATAAGCCTTCGGGCAATCCGTGATGCGGCAAATGGTCGCACCCGGCTCGATTATCAAAAGCCTCGCGTGATGCGAGGCTTTTTTTGCCCAATAAAAAAGGCCCCTCAGGGCCTTTTTTCAACGAGCAGTAAGGATCGGTTAGCGGGTGCCGTACACCACCATGGTTTTGCCTTTCACCTGGATCAGTCCTTGTTCTTCCAGGTTCTTCAACACCCGTCCCACCATCTCGCGGGAGCAACCCACGATCCGGCCGATTTCCTGGCGAGTGATTTTGATCTGCATACCATCTGGATGGGTCATGGCTTCGGGTTGCTTGCACAGATCGATCAACGTGCGAGCCACGCGACCGGTCACGTCGAGGAATGCCAAGTCGCCCACCTTTCGTGTGGTAGCGCGCAGACGGCCGGCGATTTGGGCGCTAACGGCGAACAGAATGTCTGCATCTTCCTGAGCCAGTTGCTTGAACTTGTTGTAACTGATCTCTGCCACTTCGCATTCTGTTTTGGCGCGAATCCAGGCACTGCGATTGGCCGTCTTGTCGAACAGGCCCATCTCGCCGAAGAAGTCGCCTTCGTTCAGATAGGCCATGATCATCTCGCGGCCCTCATCATCCTCGATGATGACCATCACGGTGCCTTTGGTGATGTAGTACAACGCATCGGAATCATCCCCAGCATAAATGATCGTGCTTTTGCTGGGGTATTTGCGGCGGTGACAATGGGCCAGAAAGCTCTCTGGATCGGGAATCAAACTATTGGGTTTTATCGTCATTGCCTGACCTGGATGATTGTTGTTATCGAACCGGGTTCGATCCTGTTGACCGGAATGGTGGGGACACCATTTCATTATGGCCGGAAATACAGGGGCTCGCTACTTTATCCACCCCACCTGCGCCGCGACAGTACCCAAAATAACAGGGTTATCAAACGATTATAGATGAAGCGGGCTGAATGGACTGTGAACGGTTGCCCTGTTTGGCTGGCACCCCCTATGAAAGCCTGATTTCTGCTTAAAAAAGGAGCGATTCGGGGTTTTGCGTGGGGCAATTTTTTACACACAATCCGGTTGGTTTATGTTATCTTGCGCGCCATTCTGACCATGGGAGTCGGCCATGAAAGGCACTGTTCGCTGGGCGGGTGACGTCAAGTTTGTAGCGGAGTCCGGTTCAGGTCACAGCATCGTGATCGACGGTCCGCCGGATTATGGTGGCCAGAACCAGGGCGTACGTCCCATGGAACTGATGTTGCTGGGTGTAGCCGGTTGTTCCTCCTTCGATGTCATCCATATCCTGAAGAAAGCGCGTCAGGACGTGACCGACTGCGTTACCGAAGTGGAAGCCGAGCGAGTGGATGCAGTACCAGCCGTGTTCAAAAAGATCCACATGCATTTCGTTGTGACCGGGCGCAATCTGAAAGATCCGCAGGTCAAGCGCGCAGTGGAGCTGTCCGCTGAGAAATACTGCTCGGCCTCCATCATGCTGAGCAAGGGTGGCGTTGAGATCACCCATAGCTACGAGGTCAAAGAGGCGGCGTGATGGACAGGCCTGCTGCGTTGGGTGGCCTGCGCCACGTAGCTCTGTTCGTCGAGAAGTTCGCGGAATGCGAACGCTTCTATGTGGGGCTGCTGGGCATGCAGGTAGAATGGCAGCCCGATCCCGATAATCTGTACCTGACCTCCGGCTGCGATAACCTGGCCCTGCACCGGGCCCCCGCCGCACTTGATCGCGGCAGCCGCCAGAAGCTGGATCACATCGGCTTTATTATCGACACGGAAGCGGCCGTCGATGCTTGGTACACATACCTGAAATCGAATGGTGTTGTGATTAGAACCGTGCCCCGCAGCCATCGCGACGGGGCGCGGAGTTTTTATTGTGAAGACCCGGATGGCACCATGGTGCAGATGATTTGGCATCCGCCCATTGCCGGGTTGAACATGAGTCGGACGTCGGCGTAAGCCCGCGTCCTGTGTGCTAGGCCTCTACCTTGTGAGATCTGTGGAGATGAAAAATCCCGAAATGCCGGAAAAATTGAAGTTACATGGTTTCAACAACCTGACCAAGTCACTCAGTTTTAATATTTACGATATCTGCTATGCCAAGACTCCTGAGCACCGGCAGGAATATCGTCAGTACGTTGATGAGCTGTACAACGCCGAGCGTTTGACCCAGATCCTGACGACCGTAACTGAAATCGTCGGTGCCAACATTCTGAATATCGCGCGCCAGGATTACGATCCTGAAGGCGCCAGTGTGACCATGCTGATTGCAGAGCATCCGATTGGACCGACGGAAGATCCGTCGCGCGAAGAGCCGGGTCCGCTGAAGGAATCCGTGGTTGCGCACTTGGACAAGAGCCACGTGACCGTTCACACCTATCCGGAAACTCATCCGGACAACGAGAACGGTATCAGCACCTTCCGCGTGGACATCGACGTCTCCACCTGCGGCGTTATTTCGCCGTTGAAGGCGCTGAATTATCTGATCCACCAGTTCGACTCCGATATCGTGACGGTGGACTATCGCGTGCGTGGTTTTACCCGCGATGTGGACGGAAACAAGCTGTACATCGATCATGAGATCAATTCGATCCAGAATTTCTTCCTGGATGAAACGCTGGATCTGTATGAAATGATCGATGTGAACGTGTACCAGGAAAACATCTTCCACACCAAGATGCTGCTGAAGGATTTCGATCTGGACAACTACCTGTTCGGCATGGGCGTGGACGAGTTGAGCGAGGAAGAGCAGGCGATCATCAGCCGTAAGCTGCGCCGGGAAATGCTGGAAATTTTCTACGGCCGCAATATGTCGGATTGATATCGACGTTAAATAATTCGCGCCAGCGAAAAACAAAAAGGAGAGGGCGACCTCTCCTTTTTTTATTGGCGCAATTTGATGTGCTTTTTGCTCCCGAAAGTGACGACTGGGAGCTTAGATTGTCTGCTGCTCCAGATGGCGCACACAGTTGAAGCGCAGCAGCTGCGGGTTTGTGCCCAACTGCACTTCGGTGACGGCCGTATTCTGGAAGTG
>DATLII010000560.1:0-15661 GCA_035539495.1 Dongiaceae bacterium | reverse complement strand
CAGCAGGTAAAGCGCATGCTGACTGGCCCCAGCAATCCCAATCCCCAGCTCTTGCTGGAGGAAATCCTGCTGAAATGGTCCCAGGCCCGTGCCTGAACCCTGGCATTGAGGGGTTAGGGTGCTACACTGACTGGTAAACGGAAATGGATTTGGTTATAAAATCCTGTCTTTTTTCAAGCCATTAGTGGAATAGCTATGTCGATTGGCGGTTCGCGCAGCGGTATCCTCTCTCTCACCATCAAGGACAAGGCCGTGCTCTATGCGGCGTATATGCCGTTCGTGAAAAATGGCGGGTTGTTCATTCCTACCAACAAGCAGTACAAGTTGGGCGAGGAAGTGTTCCTGCTGCTGAACCTGATGGAAGAGACCGAAAAGATCCCGGTGGCGGGTAAGATCGTCTGGGTGACGCCCAAGGGTGCGCAGGGCAACCGAGCAGCGGGCATCGGCGTTCAGTTCAACGATCAGGACGACACCGCGCGCAAGAAAATCGAAACCTACCTGGCGGGTGCGCTGCAGTCGGATCGTCCTACCCACACCATGTGATTCTCACTCTCTGATTTCTGGGCTCGGCGCCATGTTGGCGCTCCCTGGATTCAGGTTGACCGGCCGCTGCAGGGCCTTATCTGCGATTCCACTCGCTTTCGAATTTGAATTCGGCTCTACCAACCGTTAACTCGAATCCTCTGCCGCTTCCGGTTAAACTGCGCCGACTCCCGCAAGCATTGTTTGCATTCGACCCGTTCACCGGAAGGCTTTTCTGTTCATGTCTGTCGCATCCCATTCCACTGCTGTTTCCCCGTTTCCGCTGGTGGATTCCCATTGTCATCTGGACAAGCTGGACCTGGCGCCTTATGACGGCGATCTAACAGCCGCGTTGCAAGCCGCGTTGAACCGAGGTGTACATCATGTGGTGTGCATCGGCATCGATCTGGAAAATATTGCGGGTGTGTTAGCGATTGCGCAGCAGTTTCCCGCAGTGTCCGCGTCAGTGGGCGTGCATCCGCTGTATCGTGAGAGCCGCGAGCCGACGCTAGCTGAGCTGGTGCAATTCGGCGGGCACGAAAAAGTGATCGCGATTGGCGAAACCGGCCTGGACTATTTTTATGGTGAAGGCGATCTGCAGTGGCAGCGGGACCGTTTTCTGATTCATATTGAAGCGGCACGACAAACCGATCTGCCGCTGATCATTCATTCCCGTGGCGCGAAAGAAGATACGTTGGCGTTCCTGCGCGATACCGGCCAAGGTTCAGTACGCGGCGTGATGCATTGTTTTACAGAAGATCTGGATATGGCCAAACGCGCCATCGATCTGGGTTTTCTGATTTCCATTTCCGGCATCGTCACTTTTCGCAACGCGGACGAACTGCGGGCGGTGGTGAAAGCGTTGCCGCTGGATCGTCTGCTGGTGGAAACCGATGCGCCTTGGCTGGCGCCAATTCCGTATCGCGGCAAATCGAATGAGCCGCGTTTTGTGGTGGAAGTGGCGCAGAAAGTGGCGGAGATCAAAGGCGTGACGCTGGACGATGTTGCGCGTCAGACCACGGATAATTTTTTCAACCTATTCCCTCGTGCGGTGCGAGCATGACGAATGACATTATGTTGTTAGCCGGTGTTGTCTGCGCCCTGATTCTGGGTGGCGGCGCTGGATTCTGGATTGCTCATCTGCGTCAGCAGGCGCGGTTGCAGAAAGTCACGTTGGAGGCAAATCATCAGGCCGAGATGCTGGCTCAACAGGTCGCGCAGTTGCAGCAGACGGTGGAGACGACACGCGCAGTCGCACAACAGGCGGAAGCCCACGGGCATGCGGCAACAGAAGCGCGGGTGGAGACCGAGAAAAAATGGGTGCAGGCCCAGGAGCAGATTCGCCTGCATGGCCAGACCCTGGAGCGTCTGCAGCAGACGGAAGGACAGGTTGCCAGCTTGCAGCAATCGCTGAAGACGGAGCACGGCCGCGCCATGGATCTGGAAGCGCGGTTGCAGGCAGCGCAACGAGAAACCGGCGAAAAAGTGAAGCTGCTACAGGAAGCCCGCGAGCAGATGAAGCTGGAATTCCAGGCCATCGCCCAGAAGCTGTTCGATGACAAGAGCGAAAAGTTTTCCCAGCATAATAAGTCGAGTCTGGGGGAATTGCTCAATCCGCTGAAAGATCAGCTGGGCGAGTTCCGCAAAAAAATCGAAGACGTGTACGACAAGGAAACCCGCGACCGGGTATCGCTGTTCAATGAGATTGTGGCGCTGAAAGATCTCAACGTAAAAATGAGTACGGAAGCGCTGAACCTGACTCGCGCATTGAAAGGCGATAGCAAGGCCCAGGGCAACTGGGGCGAGATGGTGCTGGAAAAAGTGCTAGAGGCGTCCGGGTTGCAGAAAGGACGCGAATACGAAACCCAGGGCAATTACAGTAACGAGGACGGTCAGCGTCTGCGGCCCGATGTAATCGTGCATCTGCCGGATAACAAGCAGATCGTGATCGATGCCAAAGTGTCCCTGACTGCCTGGGAGCGTTACAGCGCCGATGCTGAAGCCACTGATGACGGCAATCGCGCTGTCCATTTGCAGTCGCATATCGATTCCCTTAAAACCCATATTCGCGCGTTGAGCGGAAAAAATTACCAGGACTTGTACGGCATCAACACACCGGATTACGTGCTGATGTTCGTACCGATCGAGCCGGCGTTTCTGAAGGCGCTGGAAATGGATCCGGAACTATTTTCGCAAGCCTTCCAACGCAACATCATGCTGGTGTGTCCGTCCACACTGCTGGTGAGTCTGAAGACCATTCATAGCATTTGGCGCTATGAATACCAGAACCGTCACGCGTTGGAAATTGCCGATCAGGCCGGCAAGCTGCACGACCAGTTTGTGTTGTTTGCCGAATCCTTGCAGGACGTGGGCATCAAGATTGGCAAGGCGCAGGAAGCGTACGACATGGCGCATAAACGACTTGTGTCCGGCAAAGGCAATCTGGTGCGTCGGGTGGAGCAGCTGGAAACATTGGGTGCCAAGGCGCGCAAGAAAATGCCGGAATTTTTGCGGGATCCGGATGCTGACAGTTCGGCGGCGCTTGTTCTTGGTACAGCGTCTCTTGAAACCACGACACTTGAAACAGCATCCCACGGAGCGGTCACCGACGAACCCGCCAATGTATGGGATCGCGACGAGCGACCTGAACAGGTGTGAGGCGATCCCATGCAGCCGCAAGCAATCCTACCGCCGTTTTTTCACGACCTGCTGCAGGGTTGCCGCGACCATGTCTACCGCAATCAGCCGCCGGTGCTCGCTGGTATGGGTCTGTTCCATTGTCACCAGCCGCAGGCTTTGCGTGCAGTGCCTTTACATCAGCCATCTTTGGTACTCGTGTTGAACGGTACTAAACGCATTTACTGGCGCGGTGAACGCACTGATTGCCACGTCGGAGATCTGTTGCTGTTTCCGGCGATGAGCGAAGTTCAGCTGGAAAATATTCCTGATCCGGCGCAAAGCGAATATCTGGCGCTCTGCGTGTCCTTCGCTCCTGACACGGTTTCCCGTTTTACCACCGCGTTCGGCGGCAACAGCCAGCCGCGCAACGAACTATTGCGTGCGCCAGCACCCGACGCGGTACTGCAATCGCTGCTGCAGCGGCTGCAATGGACCGATACTGGTGGCAACGCAGAATGGTGGCTGGAACTGCGGCAGCAGGAGCTGCTGGCTCATTGCGCGCAGCAGGGCTGGCTGGGATATCTGGTGCGGGAGCAGGGGCCTTCCGCTGCGCAACGCATAGCATCGCTGCTGGCAACCGATTGCGCGCGGAATTGGCGCATTACGGATGCCTGCACTGCACTGGCTATGAGCGAATCGACACTGCGCCGCGAATTGCAGCGCGAAAATACCGGCTTCCGCGAGATCCTGGAGCAGGTGCGTCTGACCCATGCGCTGGGATTGTTGCAGGGCAGTCGCCGCAATATCGCCGAGATTGCCGGCATGGTGGGTTACGATTCGCCGTCACGTTTTGCTGCTCGGTTTCGTCAGCGGTTCGGTATGAGTCCCGGCGAGGTGAAACAAAGCCGGGAACGTGCGACAGAACGGTTAACGGACGGTTTGACGGATTCAGGCGCAAACCTGACGGAATCCGGCGCGACCAACCTAGTCGCTCAACATTAAAGTGACCCTGTCATTGAGACAGGAGCCACTTTATGAAGAGCCACACCACAAAGAGCTACATGAAACAGACAATCACTCTGACCCTGCTGTTACTGGCCGGCGCGGCCCAGGCCGACAGCTTCACCTTACAGAGCAGCGACATCAAGGCCGGTGGCCCACTGACCCAGGCCCAGGTCTTCAAAGGCTTCGGCTGTGACGGCGACAACCGTTCGCCGCAGTTGAGCTGGAGTCACGCTCCCGCCGGCACCAAGAGTTTTGCCATCACTGCATACGATCCCGATGCGCCCACCGGCTCGGGTTGGTGGCACTGGGTGGCGTTCAACATTCCCGCCAATGTCACCACGCTGCCCAGCAATGCGGGCAATCCAGCGACGGGTCTGGCCCCCGCCGGCATCGTGCAAAGCCGCACAGATTTCGGCACCGTGGGTTTTGGCGGCGCCTGTCCGCCCAAAGGTCACGGCAAACACCGCTACCAATTCACCGTGCATGCTTTGTCAGTGGAGAAACTGGATCTGGGGGATCAGGTTCCAGCAGCGATGGTGGGCTATAACCTGAATGCCCACAGCCTGGGCAAGGCAACCCTGGAAGCCACCTACGAACGCTGAGACATTTTTTACAATTTGTTGATCGTGCGCGTGTCCGACTGGTCTAAACTGATAAAAAATGCAGGATGACCAGTCGGATTTCTCCAACCCATGAAGAACAGGAATAGCCGTCGTTTCGCGCTTTGGTTGGGGCTGTTGCTGCTGACATGGCTGACGGCTGCCACGGCGCATGACCTGCCGGTGGCATCCGTTATTGGGCAGGTCGAGCAGGATCCGCAATTCTTTGCCGACACCGTGCAGTATTTTCGCGATGCCAGCCACGGGCTGACATTGGACGACGTACGTAATCAACCCCAACAGCAGTGGACATCAGCTCAATCTGCTGCCCTTAACTTCGGCATTCTCTCCGATACGCTTTGGGTGAAGCTGGATCTGCCAGCCTCCGCCACACCTGCACCGCGTTTATTCGAAGTAGCCAATCACAAGATCACCGATCTGAGCGTCTATGTGATTCGCCACCGGGCAGGGGAGTCTGTGCTGGAAACCACCTACTCTGTCAGTGATCGCATGACGATCCATGAGCGTCCTTTCCACAACCGCAACTATGTGTTCCCGGTAGACCTCTCAGCCGACGGCCCGACCACGCTTTACCTGCGCGTGCAAAATAATTTCCCCACCAAGCTGCCGTTATTCCTGTGGACCGAATCCCAGTTCCGCAGTCAGGTCGAGTCGCGGGCGCTGTTTCAGGGTATTTATTTCGGCGTCGTCATCATCATGGCGATCTACAACCTGTCTATTTATCTGTTCGTGCGCGATAAAAGCTACGGCACCTACACGCTGTTCATTCTCTGCCTGGCCGGTTACGTGCTGGTGGACCGTGGGCTGGCGATGGAATACGTCTGGCCCAACTCCCCGGAAATCGATTTTCAGATGACGCTGCTGTTTACGGCACTGGGTTGCGCGGCGAGTGTGCCGTTTACGGTAAATTTCCTGTCGTTGCGTCAATACGCTCCCAGGGCGGCTAAAGCGTTCAATTATCTGTGTGGCTTGTGGCTGCTCATTGCCTTTGTGACTGCGGTATATCCGGCTTACTGGCTGCTGTTTGTGGTGGTGGCGGTGCTGATTCCCGGTGGCACCTCATTGCTGGTGGTGGGTATTGCCATGTGGCGGCGCGGAGTCCCCGCAGCGCCGTATTACACCATCGCCTGGGCTGTGATGGTGAGCGCCGCGACCATTTACGACGCTTATCTGATGGGCCTGTTTCCTGTGTCGGCTTTCACCGAGTATTCATTGCAAGCGGGCAGCATGATCGAGGTAACCCTGCTGTCTATCGGCCTGGCTTACCGCATCAAAACGTTGGATGCGGAAAAACGGGAAGCACGGCTGATCACCGAAGCCAAAAGCGAATTTCTCGCCAATATGAGCCACGAGATTCGCACGCCCATGAACGGCATCCTCGGCATGGCGGAGCTGATGCGCGATACGCATCTCAGCCAGCGTCAGCAAACCTATCTGGATACCATCCTCAATTCCGGCCAGACCTTGCTGACCGTGCTCAACGACATTCTGGATTTCTCCAAGATCGAAGCTGGCAAGCTGGAGTTGGAAGCGGTGCCGTTTGATCTGCGCACGCTGGTGGACGAAACCGCTACCATCTTTGCTGTAAAAGCGCGGGAGAAAAAACTACGGTACGACGTCTACCTGGCACCGGATGTACCGATGCGGATGACAGGCGATTCCGTCAGGATACGGCAGGTGTTGAGCACTCTGATCAGCAACGCTTTCAAATTCACGCGGGAAGGCAGCGTCTGCATTCGTGCCAGTGTGGTGAAGGAAGCTAAACCGCTGTTGCTGGTGGAAGTGGTCGATACCGGCATCGGCATTGACGCCGCCAAAGTGCAATCCATTTTCGAAAAATTCACGCAGGCCGACAGTTCCACCAGCCGGCAATACGGTGGGACCGGATTGGGATTGGCTATTTCCCGTCGTTTCGTCGAATTGATGGGCGGCAATATTGGTGTGCGCAGCAAGCAAGGGGATGGCTCGGTATTCTGGTTCACGCTGCCCTTGCGGTCAGAAGGTCTGGTTTCGCCAGCACCCATTCCGGCGCTCGAATCACCCGCCCGTCGTTTGCTGCTGATCAGTTCGGTGCCAGAACGCGTGCAGCATTTGCAACGTTATCTGTCTATGTGGGGATTGGACGTGAAGGTGCAGCCGTCACTGCAGGCTGCAAGTTTGGCGACGGGCGACATGCCGGAATTTATCCTGGTGGATCAGCATTGCGGCGATTTCAGCTTCGGCAGATTGAAGGCGTTGCTGGATTTATTTGCCGGCAAATCCCAACCGATTCTGCTGTTGGAAATGGGCGCGCAGCGTGCCGATCTGGAGCGTCTGCAACCTTCGCCCTGGATCGAGGAATTTCCATTATCCATCGATCGTTTGCAGAAACGATTTCTGGTTTCGCCTGCAGCTCCAGCGCAGCCTCCACCTCAGCAGTCATCAGAACCCAAACCAGATTACAGCCGCATGCGCGTGCTGGTGGTGGATGACAACGAGGTCAATGCGCTGGTGGTATCCGGTTTCCTGCGCAAACTAGGTATTCAGCCGGATGTGGTGCGCAGCGGACGCGATGCCATCGACCGGGTCTGCAGTCAGGCGTGTCGTTTCGATCTGATTCTGATGGATTGCGAGATGCCGGAAATTGACGGTTACCAGGCAACCATGCGAATCCGCGAATGGGAAAAGCTGCATGCGAATCAGCCTCACTCCATTTGTGCGCTCAGCGCTCATGCGCTGCAGACATACCGCGACAAGTGCTTGCAAGCTGGTATGGATGACTTCCTGTCTAAACCGATTTTGTTCGAGCAACTCAAAACCAAGCTGAACCAATACTTAAGTAACTGAATCAACAATCGTTCGCTTACGCTGTAAAGCGCGAAGAATTTTTATAACTGCCTGAAAAACAACAGATGAAAAAAAACCCAGTCCCTGGGGGGGGAACTGGGTTAAGACCAATAGGAGTTAAATATGCGGTACACGATCCACGGTACCTGGACCACCGAAGTGACCCAACCAATGTTTTCCTCACATTTGGGGGGAAGTGAGCAACATCAGTAATGATAAGTATCGCTTAACATTCTGAAACATCCAGCGCCCTGTTAAATCTATTTGCCATTAAAACTCATTATGACAGCCGGAATGGCTATATTCCGGTTCTAAGCGCCTGTTCTAAACCATCACACGCTCAATCTGAGCGCAAATGAATCGGTAGCACATTGCTGGCGGATGTTTCTTGCGCTGATTTTGTAGTAGTCGGACGTTGCAGCGACAACGGTTCCTGCTCCATACCGGAATAGAGGCCGCTACCTTTCCACGGAATCATACGATCGTGATCGTACTGACGAAAATCCAAGAACGGATATTTCACGATCTCAAAATTCGGCGACATATCGATTTCGTAAGGCAAGCACAGACGCGGATGCCGACGCCATAGTTGCGTGCCTTGTTCCGTGCTGATTTTCACCAACGGATACACCGGAAACTGAATGAAGCCGAACGATTCAGCAATGAACGACGCCGACAGGTTTTTGGTGTGACGACCAGGCCAGCGCCGGAACAACGGCAAGCGCCAACTCGACGGCAGCAAGCCCCAGGGAAAAAAGAAGCGCGTCAGGTCCAGCAGATAAATGCCATTCTGAAAAGAACCCAGACGATTGATGGCGAAGCGGATCACTTGTTGCACATCTTTCGCCGCCAGACCTTTGGGTCGGCAGATGCGGATGTGATCGTGCTCCAGGTCCAGCAACGGACGCACCTGCACGCCGCCACCAAGACGGGTCTCGATAATCAGTGGCGTATCCGGTGCCGCAGTAAAAAAATTACTGAGTGTGTTTTTCAGATCGCTGTCTTCCAGCTCCAGTGGCCGCCCGATATACAGCGCGGCATGGGTCCAGGGGCTTAATGTGACTGTTTTCAGAATCCGTTCCGCCCAACTGCGGCCTTCCAACAACACCACATCGCCAGGACGCAGTTCATTGCGCACGCGATCGAAATCGCACAGCGCATGCTCGCTGGGTTCCCTCTGCCGATTCAGCCAGCCGACGAAAAAGGCCAGAATACGCTGCAGAAAACGCATGTTTTTATGCCTCCACCGGAATCAGTTCCACCGCGCGATCGAGTACATCGAGCGGTGTGTAAAAATGGGGTGAAAAACGAATGCCGCCACCGCGGGGTGCGCACACCACTTGCTGGTCCCGCAGATGTTTGAACAACGCGGGGGTGGGCAGTGAACGGTGACGGAAGGTAATAATGCCGGATCGCAACGACCGCTCGGTGGCAGTGATCAACTCGACTTGAGGGTGTTGGCGCAGGCGTTCTTCCAGCGCAGTAACCCGGGTCATCAGCTCGGTCCGGATGCGTGACGTGCCGACTTCCTCCAACAACGCCAGGCTGGCCTCCAGACCGTGGATACCCAACATATTCGGGCTGCCACATTCGAAGCGGCGGGCGTCGTTGGCGATATTCCAGGTCTTCACATCATAATTGCCCCGTTCCCGCACCATATGCCAACCATATTGGTGCAGGCGCAAGCGATCCAGGTGGGGTTCAGCTACATAAAACAGGGCGACGCCCTCGGGGCCCAGCATCCACTTATGACCATCGGCTACCACGAAATCCGCCTGGCATTGAGTGACGTCAAAGGGCAGGGCGCCCAGGCTTTGAATGGCATCCACACAGAACAGAATGCCCCGCGCGCGGCAGGCCTGTCCAAGCCTTACCAGGTCCAAGGTGAGGCCAGTACCGTATTGGACCGAACTCACCGACAGCAGTCGGGTCTCTCTATCGAGGGCATTGATGATGGTCTGTTCCGGATCTGGCGTATCCAGGCCCGCTTCTACCACCTCCACTCCCAGGACTTGCAGAGATTCCCAGACGATACGATTACTGGGAAATTCCTGGTCCGTGATGACGATCTTATCCCCAGGCCGCCAATCCAGGCCCCAGGCGATGGCCGATAGGCCTTCCGACGTGTTTTTCTGCAGGGCAATGGTGCGGGTGGACGGCGCGTTGATCAGTCGGGCCAGGCGTTGGCGCAGGCTTTGCTCCGTCTCCAGCCAGCGTTCGTAATCAGTGGCACCGCGTGTTGCATTGGTCTGTGCAAAGCGGCTTACGGCTTCCGCCGTGCGACGGGGCCAAGGGGCCACCGCAGCGTGGTTCAGATAACAGAGGTCAGGGTCTTGCGGAAATTCAGACTGCAGATCAACGGTTTTCAAGGTAATTCCATCCTGCCGGCCAGAGAAGATTAGTCTATAGTGTTTGAATTGATGACTCCAAGGTCATGAATGTTCTGCCCCTTGTATCTTCTTGCAATTGGCTGACTTATAAGGCTTTTGCGGCAACAAAAAAGCGCATTTTGCAGCCTTCAGGTAATAGGAAATGTGTGGGAAATTGCGCATAATCGCGCCTGTTGTTGGATAGATGGAGGCTTGTCGAATGAGTGATCTGCAAAAAGCCAGTCAAAAGGCCCAGGAATTCCGCAAACGGGAAGAAGAGATTCTGGAGCGTGCCCAGGAGCTCTTTATTGCCAAGGGCGAAGACAAGGTGACCGTGGAAATGATCGCTGACGCGGTCAATATCGGCAAGGGCACCATCTACAAACATTTCGAGACCAAGGACGAAATTTACCTGCGCCTGATGATCCGTTATGAGGAGCAACTGGCGGATATGTTCCAGCGTCTGGACGATGGCGACGGCAAGGACCGCGCGCAATTGGCCAAGGATTACTTCTCCTTTCGCATGAAGGAGCCGGAGAAATACGCGCTGTTCGATCGCCTGGAGCACAAGCTGACTAACCAGACTTCCTGTCCGGATCTGGTGTCGAAGCTGCATGAGATTCGCGCCGCTAATCTGGACAAACTGGCAGCAGCCATCAAAGAGCGTATCGATGAAGGCAAGTTGGAAGACGTGCCTCCGTACTTCCATATTTTCGCTGCCTGGGCGCTGGTGCATGGTGCTGTCGCGCTGTATCACTCCAAGTTCTACCAGGAATTCATCAAGGACAAAGAAGGTTTCTTCAACTTCCTGGCTGAAATCGGTATCCGTATGGGTAACCGTCGTCCCTCCAAGTAACGTTTTTCTCCTCCAATCCGGTTTATCCACCATTCCGGGCTTCTTCTATACTGGGTTGATACTCTCAACCCGTTTTGAAAAGGCCTGGAATCGTGCACATCCTTGTCCCGTTTATCCTTGCTGCTTTGATTGCCCTGACTGGATGTGTCTCGCGGTCACCTATGGCCAATTCCGCAACCGATGTGATGGGGGACTGGTCGCCAGTCGGTAGCCAGCAGGTCACCCGTCAGCGCCAGTTCGTATTGTCCAATCAATATCGTCTCTATGTTGGGCGTTCCGACGACAGTCTGTCTTCGCGCGAACATCCGGATTTGAATCAAACGGTCAGCGTGGAATTGGCCCGCTATCTGCGCCGTTATTTTGTTGAGGTCGATTTGGCGCAACAGTCCCAGAATCTAACGACTGCACTCAAGGCAGCAGCAGCGGCCGATGCCGATATATTGCTGCTGCCGCGCATCGAAAGCTGGCCTAACATCGATCCGATCGGAACCAATCATTGTCCCGAAACCAACAAGGCGGATGCGCAGGCTGAAACCAAAACGGCGAATTGTCCCGAGAACAATGAGAGCAAGAACGCAGAAGGAAAGCGCGGGGAAATGGCATTATCCGTCGCAATTTACGACGTGCGCGGACGCAATCAGATTGATGTGGTGTCGGCGCAGGGACGGCGCGGTGCGACTGCGTATATGATGGAGAAAAAACAGGAGGATCTGGAGTCGCTGTGTAATGCGATTGCTTCACAGCTGTCGTCGCAGGCCAAGTCCGATTAGAGTGATCCGAATAGCATGAATCGGGTAGCGCGATTCACGTAACGTGGTCCGAATAATACATAGGACGTTACCGTTAATTGCTGTTATGATCGCCGCGATTGTTAAACAATATGACAAGTGCGGACGCGTCACGGGGATTTGGTTTTTTTTCGTCTGACTGCAGATTCGATGGTCGATGGGGAATACTGGGGGAAATGGGGAAGTCCCATGAAGCGCTTTTTTCAGAAGCTATCCATCGCGCGCAAGCTGGTACTGATTAATCTTGTAGTTGTTCTGGCCGCGCTCGGCTTCGCGTTTATTCTGTTTGTAATTCTGGAACGTGCAGAAGCACGCGATCAGGTGGTGCGCGAACTCACCGCGCAAACCGAAATCATGGCCAATGGGGTGTTGGTCAGTCTTCGGTCCGCCGACGCCGAACAAGCGCAGCATATTTTGAGTGGGTTCCGCGTCGCCTCTAATGTGCGTGAAGCCATACTATTCGATGTCAATCGCAAAGTGTTGGCGGTGTATAACGCTTCTGACGAAGTGGCGGTGGACGACACCGGTTTCACCTACATGCACGGCGGTCATTTGCAGTGGCCCGGCATGGGTTCCCGCTCCGTCGTATTTTCCCGCGAAGGTCTTTATCTCTACCAGGACATCATTCAGAACGATCAGTTACTGGGTGGCCTGTATGTGCATTCCACCCTCGATCATTTTCATGCCTATAAAAGCCAGGCGATGCTGGCGATCGCCACGGTTTTTGCGGTGGCGCTGTTGCTGGCACTGTTGGTGATGGCACGCATCATGAGAGTGGTGACGCGACCGGTACAAGATTTATTAGTGGCCGCGCGTGCGGTGCGACGGGACGGCAATTTCAGCGTGCGCGTTGAAACATCGGCAGATGACGAGCTGGGCGAACTGGCGCTGGAATTCAATTCCATGCTCGGTGCGATCGGTGATCGCGATGCCGAACTCAGCAAGCAGCACCTTCGATTGGAAGCGGAAGTGCAGGACCGCACCCGCGAACTGAAACTCACCAACGAAAGCCTGGAAGAAACCGTGCGCGCCTTGCAGCAGGCCAATCGCGCAATCCGTATTTCCGAGGAAAACAAACGGGTAGCGGAAGCCAGCGCTCAGGCCAAGGCTCATTTTCTCGCTAATATGAGCCACGAATTACGTACGCCGATGAACGGTGTGTTGGGCATGCTGTCGCTGCTAAATGACACCACGCTCAATGAAGAGCAGCGTGATTACGTCAACGTGGCCTATGAATCCGGGCATATCCTGCTGGACCTGATCAACAACGTGCTGGACCTGTCGAAGATCGAACAGGGCAAGCTGGCGCTGGAAGCGATCGTATTCGATGTGCGCAAGTCGGTGGAGGAGGTGTTCTCCATTCTGGCGGAATCGGCGCAGAGTAAGGGATTGGATCTGGCGCTGAACTGGCATCCGGCGACACCGCTGAATGTGGTGGGCGATCCGGTGCGCTTCAAACAGCTGATCTTCAATTTGGTGGGTAACGCCATCAAGTTTACCGCCCACGGTCATGTAGCGGTGCAGTTCCGCATGGTGGGGGATTTCGGCGCCCGCAAGCGTTTTCGTTTCGAAGTCATCGACACCGGCATTGGCATCAAGGATGAAGTGCGCGAACTGATTTTCGAGAAATTCTCCCAGGCCGATACGTCGACGACGCGGGAATTTGGTGGTACTGGGTTGGGCCTGGCGCTGTGCCGGCAGCTCACGCGATTGATGGATGGCAGCATCGGCGTCACCAGTGAATATGGCAAAGGCAGTACCTTCTGGTTTGAAATCTATTTCCAGGAAGCCGCCGATGACAAGCGTATTCAAATATTGCCTGGCGCTGCTGATACGCAGCTGCTGGTACTGGAACCGATCGAAATCATGCAGGCGTCGCTGCAACGCTACCTCGGTTGTCTGGGGGTTGCGGTGGATTGTGTGACCGACGTGGAGCACTTGCACGACGCGCTGGCCTCGGCCGGTTCCCACTTCGATGGTGTGGTAGTGGATATGGCGGTGGGCGTGGATGTGGTGAAGTCGCTGGTGGGATCCACCTCGCTGGCGGGTGCCTACAAGCCGCACCAGGTTCTGCTGATTGGAACTTCCCAGCAGCGCCAGCGTTTGCAGGATGCAGGTGTGGGGCAATATCCCTTCCTGCTCAAGCCGCTGCGTTTTGAACGTACCCGCGATGCCATCCAGACCGTGCTCAGCGAGCCCACTGGCCAACGCAAACCCACGCCGCCGTTGCCCATACGTCAACCATCGCAGCGCAGGCGTCTGTTGGTGGTGGAGGACAATGTGGTGAACCAGCAAGTAGCACGCGGCCGCCTGGAAAAGATGGGTTATGAAGTGCGCGTGGCTGAACATGGCGCCGCCGCGCTTGAGTTGTTGCAGACAGAGCAGTTCGACCTGATCTTCATGGATTGCCAAATGCCGGTGCTGGACGGCTACCAGACCACACGCCGTATTCGTCAGGACGAAAAACATTCCACATTCCACACACCCATCATTGCCATGACTGCTCATGCGCTGGCGGGTGATCGCGAACAATGCTTGCGCGCTGGCATGGACGATTACGTGGCAAAGCCGTTCAAAACCGAGGAAATCCGATTGGTGCTGGAACGTTGGCTCAAACCGCGCGAGAATCTGGACCATGAACACTGAATTGGACGAACTGGCCCGTCTGGCCGCGCAAGTGGAAAACCGGCAGCACAGCGCAGGCCTGCCGCCGGTGGACAAATGGAATCCGGCTTTCACCGGCGATCTCGATATGCGTATCGCCCGCGATGGTGGCTGGTTCTATCTGGGTACACCCATTCTGCGCCAACCCTTGGTGCGACTATTTTCCACCATCCTGAAACGCGAAGGCGACGATTACTTCCTGGTGACTCCAGTGGAGAAATTTCGCATTCGTGTTGAAGATGCGCCCTTTGTGGCGGTAGGCCTGGCCCAGCGAGAACAGGACGGTGTGTCGCTGCTGGAATTCGAAACCTCGGTGGGTGATCACGTGGTGGTGGATGCGGAGCATCCGATCCGAGTACACATCAATGCTGCCACCGGCGAGCCATCGCCTTACGTGCGAGTGCGTGCGAATCTGGATGCCCGGATTGGGCGGGCGGTGTTCTATCAACTGGTGGATCTGGGGCAGGAAGAACAGATCGATGGCACCCAGCAGTTATGTGTGCGCAGTGCGGGGCAACGTTTCGTGCTGGGGGAATTGTAGTTCTGGGATGGGCTCCGATGCGGGCTATTGGCTGCTGGCGGTTGTCGTCCCGGGATTGGCGCAGATGGTTTTCAACACATTATCACCCAGCACGCGGAACCCGGCGATGCGAACGGAATACTGAGACGCCTGATTGCCCGGTATCAGCCTGAATTCGGTTTCGCTGTGGGCGGTGTCGCCTGGATACACGACGCTCAGATCCTTCAACCATTCCGTGCGGGTCTGCTGAGGTATGCCGTTGATATCCAGATTGGCGATTTCCACTTCCACTTTTTCGATGGCGAATTGACTGTCATTTTTAATGCTGACGGCCAGTGTGGCGCGATCCAGCTTGGCAGCCACGTTGAAGCTGACCAGTTTGATATCGTCTTTGACGTAAGATGAAATGACGCGCTCTTTTTCCTGTTCGTCGCTCGCTTCTTTCAGCGCAACGACGCCTTCCTTTCCATATGTGGCCACAGTGCCCAGTAGTGACAGCGCAGCCCAGATCAGCAGAAATATCGACCCCAGCAAGTAACAGGTGGCGACCCACCAGGCCGATGTGCGCTTATAAACGATTTTGACTTCTTCCATGAGAATCCCCGCCAGCGATCTGTTGTTGGAAGTATGCGCTGCGACGCCGATTATAGAGTTGATGCACCAAAATGCGAAACGGCCTGCACGCTTGCTGCTGTTGAACAGCAGGGCCTGCAGGCCGTTTCTTTTTCTATTACTTAAAAGATCGGCTTACCTGTTCGGATAGCTTACATATTGGGATAGTTGGGACCGCCAGCGCCTTCCGGCACTACCCAGTTGATGTTCTGGGACGGATCCTTGATATCGCAGGTTTTGCAATGCACGCAGTTTTGCGC
>DATLII010000559.1:0-3646 GCA_035539495.1 Dongiaceae bacterium | reverse complement strand
GCATTTCCCCGTTCTGGCGTTGAACCGGGTGGAGCAAACGCTCCCCGTCACGCGCCCCTTGGTGATCGAAATCAATCAGCGTCAGCGTCGCCTGGTATGGCAAGCGAACGCAGCCGCCAGCGCTGTGGGTATCGAGCCGGGGATGACAATTCCTGCAGCGCAAGGTTTGTGTTGCGATCTGCTATGCGTGCCCCGTGATGAACCCGGTGAGCAGGAAACGCTGCGCCAATTGGGCGACTGGGCGTATCGCTTCACGCCGCATATTCAAATGCACAACGGCAACAGCCTGCTGTTGGAAGTGGGACACAGCTTGCGTCTATTCGGTGGACGCGAAGCGCTGGCGCAGCAGTTGTGCGATCAGCTACCTGCCGGATTTCAGCCCTACGGTTTGGCGTTTTGCGACACCGCTTTTTCCGCTCTGCTGTTGGCTCAGGTGTGCGCGCAAATGGCTGCAACAGGATCACCGCCGCTGACTGACACCCCGTTCTTTTCTCTGCATCATCTATTGCCGCAATCGGTGTACGAACTGGATGTGGAGGATGCCCAAATCGAGCTGCTGAAAAGCATGGGCATTCTGACGTTGGAACAATTGTTTGCGCTACCCACCGATGCGCTGGCAAAACGGTTTGGCCAATCTTTTCTGACGTATCTGGGCCGACTCCGTGGCACATTGCCGGACCTGCTGCCGGCCTGGCAATTACCCGTGCAATTCCAGGCTCGCCGCGAATTTCTGCACGAACTGGAAACCACCGATCAGTTGCTGTTTCCGTTGCGCGCGTTGTTGAGTCATTTGCAGGATTATCTGGTGGCGCGGCAATTGGCGACCACTGAACTGCGTTTCAATCTGGAGTTGCGTAACCGCGCCACGCAACCCTGGACGCTGGCGTTGGCCGCGCCCCATTACCGCAGCGAACAGATGCTACCGCTGTTGCAATTGAAACTGGCCACCTTGCAATTGTCAGCGCCGGTATTGGCATTGAGCTTGGGAGTAGAGAGCTTCGTGCCATTGCCGGCGGGACAACTGGATCTGCTTACGCCCTGGCAGAGCGACAATGTGGATCGCCAGCAATTGGTGGACAAACTGAAAGCGCGCTTAGGTGATTCGCAGGTGTTCGGCTTGACCATGTTGGCGGATCACCGTCCCGAGAAAAGTTGGGCACCCTGCGCGCCAGGCACGGGCAATATTGTGCAGCATCCCAGCGAGCGGCGTCCGTTCTGGTTGCTCACAATACCGCAGCCCTTACGCGACAAAAAAGGTTTGCCGCTGCATGAGGGTGAATTGGAACTGCTGCGCGGGCCTGAGCGTATCCATTCGGGCTGGTGGGATGGTGAACCAGTGAACCGGGACTATTTTGTGGCGCGGCAGCGTAATGGTCGTCAGCTGTGGATTTATCGGGAACGCACGGACCAGCGCTGGTTTCTGCACGGAATTTTCGAAGGTTGATGTTATGCGAGCGCTGCCATGAGTTATGCCGAGCTGCATTGCCTGACCAACTTTAGCTTTCTTCGCGGTGCTTCTCATCCTGCCGAACTGGTGCAGCAGGCGGTTGAACTGGGTTACAGCGCCATTGCCATTACCGATGAATGTTCTGTTGCCGGTGTCGTGCGTGCATATGTAGCGTTACGGGATCTGAGGAAGGTCGAGCTGGATCGGGGAATAAAACTGATTATCGGCAGTGAATTCCATTCCCAGGATGGATTGCATTTCATCATGCTGGCGCCGGACATACAGGCTTATGGTCAGCTTTCCTCATTGATCAGCCGTGCTCGCCGTCGCAGTGAAAAAGGTGAATACCAGATAAAAGCAAATGACCTGGCGAAAGCAACGGATGGCTGTCTTTTTATCTGGCTGCCGACGCTGGCTCAATGCGTGCAGCCGGATGAAGCCTGCCTCCAGATAATGCGCAGAACGCAAAACCGCTTATGGATTGGCCTGCATAATAATCTGGCAGCGCAGGACGAAGAAATTTTTGCAGCGCGCACTGCATTTTCCGCAAAGAACGGATTGCCGCTAGTGGCTTGCGGCAATGTACTTTGTCATAAATCTTCACGGCAACCACTGCAGGATGTGCTGACGGCCATCCGCCTGAACACCAGCGTCCATCAGGCAGGTTTCGCTTTGCAGGCCAACCGCGAAAACTATCTGCGCTCATTGGAAGAATTGGAACAGCGTTTTCCTGCCATTGCGCTTGAACAGACTGAGGTGATCGCCCGACGCTGTAAATTCGAGCTGAATCAATTGAAATACCAGTATCCCCACGAGCTGATTCCAGACGGGTACACTGCGCAAACCTATTTACGGGAGCTGGTGGAGAGAGGTGTCGGTGAACGTTGGCCAGAAGGTGTGGATAGAAAAACCCGTGATCTGATCGAAAAAGAGATGCAGATCATCCATGAGTTGGAATATGAATCCTACTTTATAACGGTCTACGATATCGTGCATTTTGCGCGCACGGCAAAAATTCTGTGCCAAGGTCGCGGTTCCGCGGCCAACTCGGCCGTGTGTTACTGCCTGCACATTACTGAAGTCAATCCTGCCACCAGCTCGTTGCTATTCGAGCGGTTTATTTCCAGAGAACGCAAAGAGCCGCCAGATATTGACGTGGATTTCGAGCATGAGCGCCGGGAAGAGGTTATCCAGTTCATCTATAGAAAATACAGTAGAGAGCGTGCAGCACTAACGGCTACCGTCATCAGTTACCGCACCAAAAGCACTGTGCGTGACGTGGGCAAGGCCCTGGGTTTCGATCAGACGCTACTGGATAGTCTGTCGCAATCCCTGGCCTGGTGGGATCGCCGTGACGAGTTACCGCAACGGCTGAGGGAATTGGGTATCGATCCCGAACAACCGCGCATTCGACAGTTCAAATGGCTGGTGGACCAGCTGCGAGGTTTTCCCCGCCATCTGTCGCAGCATGTGGGTGGCTTTATCATTTCGTCTGGACCGCTGGATCAGCAGGTGCCGATTGAAAATGCCAGCATGAAAGATCGCACCGTGGTGCAGTGGGACAAGGATGATATTGAAGCGCTGGGCTTAATGAAAATCGATGTGCTGGCGCTGGGCATGCTGACGGCGATCCGCAAAAGTTTTGCGTTACTGCAAGCTGTGCGCGGTGCTGATCACACGATGGCGAAGTTGCTGCTAAAAAACGAGGAAGATAAAGCAACTTACGCCATGCTGCAAAAAGGCGACAGCGTAGGCGTATTCCAGGTGGAATCCCGTGCCCAAATGGCAATGCTGCCACGGCTGAGGCCGGAACGATTTTATGACTTGGTTATCCAGGTGGCGATCGTGCGGCCTGGCCCCATCCAAGGTGACATGGTGCACCCCTATTTACAACGCCGACAAAATCAAAAGGCTGTCACTTATGAATCCGATGATCTCAAGCCTGTCCTGGAGCGCACCCTCGGCATTCCCATCTTTCAGGAACAGGTGATCTCCTTGGCGATGGTGGCAGCAGGATTTACCGGCGGAGAAGCAGATCAGCTGCGCCGCGCCATGGCAGCCTGGAAACGCAAGGGCGGATTGGAGCCTTACGAAAAAAAACTGGAAGCCGGCATGCTCGAGCGGGGCTATTCCCCTGAATTCATCCAACGCATCATTGCCCAGATCCGCGGTTTCGGTGATTACGGATTTCCTGAATCC
>DATLII010000558.1:0-11289 GCA_035539495.1 Dongiaceae bacterium | reverse complement strand
TGTGGCGGACGCGCGAGTGGAGCAGGTGACCGGCCTGCCGGTGCTGTCGGTGATTCCCAAACGCATGGCGCTGGCGCGGCTGGGTTTGAACGTGGTCGACGTGCAGGATCTGGTGGCCATGGCGGTGGGCGGCGAATCCGCTGGCATTATTTTCCAGGGCGACCGTCGCTTCGAACTGGTGGTGAGGTTGCCGGAAAATCTGCGTCAGGATCTGCAGCAGTTGGAGCGATTGCCAGTGACGCTGCCAGACGGTGGCCACGTTCCCCTGATTGAAGTGGCCAGTCTGGAATTGGCGCCCGCACCCAACCAGATCAGCCGCGAAAATGGCAAGCGTCTGGTGGTGGTAACCGCCAACGTGCGTGGCCGAGATCTGGGTTCGTTCGTGCGCGAGGCACAGCAACGCATTACGGAAAAAGTGCAGCTGCCACCGGGCTACTGGCTGGATTACGGCGGTACGTTCGAACAGCTGGAATCCGCCAGTAAGCGGCTGGCGGTGGTGGTGCCAGTAACGCTGCTGGTGATCATCGGCTTGCTAGTGCTGGCATTCGGTTCCTGGAAGGACGCGCTGATCATTTTTACCGGCGTGCCGCTGGCACTCACCGGCGGTGTGCTGGCGTTGTGGTTGCGTGATATGCCGTTGTCGATCTCTGCTGCAGTGGGTTTTATCGCGTTGTCCGGTGTGGCGGTGTTGAACGGGTTGGTGATGCTGGCATTCATTCGACAGTTGTGGCACGAGCAAGGCAATTTAATGAATGCGATTGTGGAAGGTGCGCTGATCCGGTTGCGCCCGGTATTGATGACGGCGCTGGTCGCCAGCCTGGGCTTTGTGCCGATGGCGCTGAACACTGGCACCGGCGCCGAGGTGCAGCGGCCTCTGGCGACGGTGGTGATCGGTGGAATTCTGTCGTCCACATTGCTGACGTTGCTGGTGCTGCCAGGTTTGTACCGAATCGTGCACGGTGGACGTCGGCGCGCCGTGCCGGGTTCAGTGGTTTCCTAGCCCATCACCAACACCGGTTTGCCGCCCTGGCCGTCGTCCAGTGCATGGTAGGCGTCTCGGCCACTGCTCAATGGACTGAGACGCAAGCCGGCGGGTGGTGGCACGGCGCCGCTGTCAAAACCGGCGCCGATTCGATTCAGCAGCACCGCACATTGGGCGCTGCTGTAGAGCAGGGAATTCACGCCCACCAGGCTGCCGCCTTTGCGATACAACGCCAATACCGGCACGCGCTCATGGCCGTCGGCGGGCGCAGCAATGATGGCAACGCGGCCGAACGGGGCCAGAACGCCGATGGCGTCCGGCAAGCAGAAACCGGTGGTGTCGAACACGACATCAGCATCGTCTGCGAACGCTTGCAGTGGTTGACCGGATTGCAGCAACACCGGTCGCGCGCCCAACGCACGCACCGCGTCGCATTGCGTGTCCCGGCGTACCGCGCCCACCACATCGGCACCACGACATACCGCCAACGCAACCGCAGCCTGGCCCACGGCACCCGCGGCACCGATGATCAATACCCGGCTGCCGCTTTCCACCTGGCTGCGTTCCAGCGCGTCCCACGCGGTCAAATAGGGCACGCCGCAACTGGCCGCCTGGGCGAAGTCGAGCCGGGCGGGTTTCGGCGCCACACCGGCAGCATCCACCACTACATATTCAGCGTGGCTGCCGTCTGCGGTGAAGCCCAATTCCTTGCCCGATCCCCACACGGCTTTCCCCAGCAAATGCTCAGGCCCTTTATCCACCACGCCTGCGAAATCCCGCCCTGGCGTGCGCGGCAAGGTCGTGTAGGGAAATCGCCCCAACACGTTTTTCAGATCGCTGGGATTGACGCCTGCTGCGTGCACTTTCACCCGCACCTGGCCCGGGCCGGGTTCCGGTAACGGCAGGGAGGTCAGGCGCAATTGATCGAGGGAGCCGGTCTGGGTGAAGTGAAGTGCTTGCATGGCGAGTTCCGTAACGAGAAGTTTCTTTAAGAAAATACTCTGTCCTGTTAATGCGTGTTAAGCGTCGGGATCGCATCTATCTCGGCAACGGAATCCGCTCAGTTTCTCCTTGCACTTTGGGGAAATGATCTTCCTGCCAATCGGTGCGGGCCTGATCGATGCGCTCGCGGCGGCTGGACACGAAATTCCAGTTGATATGTCGCACGCCGGGCAAAGGTTCGCCGCCTAGCAACATCACGCGCGCGGGACTGTTGCCTGCTTCCAGTCGTATCGATGCGCCGCTGTCCAGCAACACCAGGTGGAAGCCAGGCAGGGCTTCACCATTCAAATGCGGGCTGCCGGCGGCAATATACAGCGCCAGATCCGACGCCAGCGCGGGCAATTCCAGGGTGGCGCCAGTATCCAATTGCAAATCCAGATAGGTGGTAGGCGACGCGGTTTTTACCGGTGATTCCAGACCGAAAGCGCTGCCGATCAGCACGCGCGCCGTGACGCCCTTGTCCTGCCACTGCGGCAACGAATCGGCAGTGTAATGCTGAAAGCCAGGCTCGGTTTCCTCGGCTTCCTCCGGCAGCGCCAGCCAGGTCTGGATGCCTTCCACTTTGGTTTGACTGTTGCGGATGTCCGCCGGAATGCGTTCGGAATGCACCACGCCGCGACCCGCCGTCATCAGGTTTACTGCGCCGGGTTCGATACGCTGTTCCACTCCGGTGCTGTCCTTGTGTTGCATCGCACCGGAAAACAGGTAAGTCACCGTGGCCAGGCCAATATGGGGATGCGGTCGTACGTCGTTGGCGGTGGAATCCGGCGCGAAGGTGGCCGGGCCCATGTGATCCAGAAAAATAAACGGGCCGACGCGCTGGCGTTGGGCCGCAGGCAACAGGCGTTTTACGCTGAAACCGATGTCTTTTTCGTGAGGGCGGATGACATTGGATGTGGGTAGTGTCATGGATGGCTCCTTGCGTCAGGCCGGTTTTACATCAGGCGAGGCGGCCAGTGCGCGCAGCGTGCGGGTCAGGCGTGCGGTCATCGCATTCAGTTTGGCTGCTTGGGCCGGATCTGCCAGCGCGCCGTCCGCATTGAAGGCCTGAGCGGCTTTTCCCACCGCCAATTGGTCGGGCAGCACTGAAACACCCAGATTGCCCAGCAATTGGCGAATCAATTGCAGGCTGCGCAAGCCACCCAACGCACCGGGCGACGCCGACAATACCAGCGCCACCTTGTCGCGGTAAAAGCTGAGACCATCCACTCCGCCTTCGGAGCGGGAAATCCAATCCAGGGTATTTTTCAGCAGTGGCGTGATGAATCCGTTGTATTCCGGCGACACTACGATCAGGCCTTGATGCTGCGCCATTATTTCGCGCAGAGCGCGGGCGTTGTCGGGAATGCCGCTTTCCGCTTCCAAATCGCCGTCATACAAGGGAATCGGGTAATCCCGTAAATCCAACAGGGTCACCTCGGCACCGGTGGCGCGGGCGCTGTCGGCGGCGGAGCGGGCCAGTTTCTTGTTGAGGGATTCCCGGCGGGCACTGCCGGCAAAAACCAGGATGGCGGGGGCTGCTGTCATGATGTCCTCGCTGCTATGTCACTGCTTTGATGGGGTTCGGGCGATTGACCTCGGCGCCGGATCGGAAATGCCGGTCTGTCGTGGTACAGTTGCGGTTTCAATGTCCTGTATAACCGTTTTTTCGCCCTCATTGCCAGAACAATAACAACGACGTACCGATCATGCATTACGACGCCCAAATCCAGATGATCGTCAGCACCCTGAAGCTGGCACAGACCCTCGCAATCGACACCGACACCGGCAAGGCCGGCATGACCTGGAACGCCAAACTGGAAGGTGGCTGCAAGTCCTCGCACCTGGCTGAGAAGCAGGCCGTCGTGCAGATCCGCGAATCGAGCCGGCTGCCGGGCCTGCACATCGGACAGGTGCGCCAACGCGATGGCACGCTGCAGATCAGCCTGGTGGCGCCGCGGGAATACTTCAGCGGTCTGGTGGAACTGTTTCCCCACTGCATTCCCGAGCAGGGCGGTTATCTGTCCTTCAACTTCCTGCTGGGCAGTGAAGTGGAGATGAGCCCGCAAGGCCCAGTGATGAAAGTGCTGTCGATGGAGTACAAAATGGTGAAGGAACTGTCCAGTAATCCGGATCTGATCAGCCGCGGTTGATTCGTACCTATTCGAACAACGATCCTTTGAATGGATCTTCCGCTCCGCCGTCATTTGATCCATTTCGCAGATGCCCGTCAGGAAATTTTCATGTCCCGTTATCGTCCGCCGTCCAAACCTTCATCGCCCTACATCACGCCTGATGGCCGCGACCGCCTGATGGCCGAACTGCGTGAAAAACACGACAAACTGCGGCCCGAAGTGGTGAAAGCCCTGAGCGCCGCCGCCGCCGAAGGTGACCGCTCTGAGAATGCTGAGTACATCTACCGCAAGAAACAATTGCGCGAGATCGACAGCCGCATTCGCTATCTGGTGAAGCGCTTGGAGATGGTGAAGGCGGTGGACCAGAAACCGGCAGACCAGAGCCGGGTATTTTTTGGTGCCTGGGTGGAACTGGAAGAAGTGGAAAGCGGCGTGGTGGAGCGTTACCGGCTGGTGGGTGCGGATGAGATCGACCTCGACAATGGCTGGATTAGCGTAGATTCCCCTATGGCACGGGCCTTGCTGAAAAAACAGGAAGGCGAGGAAGTCATCGTGCAACGTCCCAAAGGTGCAGCCGCCTTTGAAATCGTGCGCGTACAATATGAACCCTTCGCCTGAACCATTGCGACAAGGAGTACACCATGAAAACCGTATTGATTACCGGAGCCAATCGTGGCTTGGGCCTGGAATTTGCGAAGCAGTATCTGGAGCAGGGCAATCGCGTTATCGCTACCGCCCGTGATTTGGAGAAGGCAAAGGAACTGCAGGGTTTGGCCCGACAGTTTCCTGAAACGTTAACGTTGCATGTGCTGGACGTAACGGACGCGGCATCGCGCAAACAGTTGGCGCGGGATCTGGATAACCAGCCCATTCACTTACTGATCAACAATGCCGGCGTGTCCGGTGGTTGGGGTAGTTTTGGCAAACTGGATGAAGCGGCCTGGCTGCAGGTGCTGCATGCGAACGCGATTGCGCCGATCAAAATGGTGGAGGCACTGCGTGCGAATCTGGCGAATGCCGAGGCCGCTACCGTGGCGATTCTGAGCAGCAAGATGGGCTCGATGGCAGATAACACGTCCGGCGGCAGTTATATTTACCGTTCCTCGAAAGCGGCGTTGAATGCGGCAGCGAAGTCGCTGGCCATCGATCTGGCGGGGGAGAATATCAAAGTGGCGATTCTGCATCCGGGCTGGGTGAGAACCGACATGGGTGGGCCGAATGGTTTGATTGATGCACCGGCGTCGGTGAGTGGTTTGCGGCGGGTGATCGCGGGGCTGACCAAAAATCAGTGCGGGCAGTTTATTGCGTATGATGGGACGGTGATTCCGTGGTGATGCGATATTGAAATGTTCATAGGAATTGCAAAAGAACCACCCTTGATGGTGAAGGGCTAAAATCGAAAGCGGGGTCTGGCATTACGATTCCAGACCGTCAGCGGCCATGGATGGCCGCTGAGGAGCCTACAGGGATGTACTTGTGGCGTGTCTGGAATCGTAATGCCAGACTCCGCGCCACGGACTCAGACAACTGGCGGGATCTCATGCGCACTTTTTCGCATTTCATAACGGCGCTGTCGACGGCGTTACTGTTCTTCTTTGTTTTGCAGCCGAGTCCCGCCCACGCCGACTGGCACAACCGCACCGACTCCATCATGGGCACCCGCATTTTCGTCGAACTCTGGCAAGACGACGCCGCTCAAGCGCAACAGTTGATGCAGCAGGTGATGGACGAGATGCATCGCATCGACAACCTGATGAGCCCCTTCAAGGAAACTGCGCAATTGGCCATCGTCAACCGCGATGCCGCAAAAAAGCCCGTGAAAATCGATCCCGAATTATTCAGCCTGATACTGATCTCCAATTACTACAGCGAATTGAGTGGAGGCATCTTCGACATCACCTTCGCTTCCCTCGGCCACCTGTACGATTACCGCAAAGGCATCAAACCGGATGAGGCCCAGCGTCGTGCCGGCCAGGCGCTGATCGATTACCGGTCCATGCAACTGGATACAAAAAAACACACGATATTTTTCCCTCATGAAGGCATGCGCATTGACCTGGGTGGCATTGCCAAAGGTTACGCAGTGGATCGGGCCTGTGAAATTCTGGTCAACGCAGGCGTTACCAACGCCATCGTCACCGCCGGTGGTGACAGCCGCCTGATCGGCGATCGGCGCGGTCGCCCCTGGATGATCGGCATCAAGCATCCGCGCGCCGATGCCCACGCCATCACCCTGCCGCTGGACAACATTTCCATTTCCACATCAGGCGATTACGAGCGTTTCTTCGAAGAGGACGGCGTCCGTTATCACCACATCATCGACCCTCGAAAAGGCGACTCTGCCCGTGACGTGGTCAGCGTCTCCATCCTGGCCAAGAACTCCACCGACGCAGATGCACTGGACAACGTGGTGTTCATCCTGGGCCCAGAGAAGGGCATGGCATTTGCCAACCGGTTGCCCGGCGTATCCGCGATCCTGATAGACCATACAGGCAAGGTGTATTATTCTGATGACCTGATGCCCCCCAGTGAAAAACCCAATACACCGTGATATAACGGGGTGGTCAGTCCGATGACAATAATAAAAAACGTAAGACTGTGGGTACGTTATGAATTCGTTCTCGTCACAGCAACATCAGCATGTGGGCAACGGGTCCCCGTATTACGTTTTTATTGCTGACCGCCGTCAGCAACGCATTCTCTGTTCCAATCTTGCCTCGCCTTCCACTCTGCTCAAACACGAAAGTCTCGAAGCCGATCTATACCAAGCCTATCTGCACAGTCCCGCGACATCGCTGCTGCAATTCCGCAGCATCAAGGAAGATTTGCTGGATGTGATCAACAAGGCCGACGAATCCTGTGAAAGCCATCTGTTCCGCTTCAAAGACGAAAGCGGTTACTGGCGTTTCGGCTGGGTCAGCAGCGCGGTGCTGCGCGGTGGTCCCGAGGGCGAGCAGGATTATATCTGCGGCATGATTTCGCTGGCGCAGAATGGCAGCGTCAACGGTTCAGAACAACAGTTGGGTTCACGCCTGGTGTGGATGACCGATCGCAATCTGCGCCTGACCCATGTCTGCCAGGAATGCCGCACGCTGGGATTTGACGCCGAGACGCTGCTGGAGAGCGGCGAGCTGGGTTTTCTGCCCCAGGACTCCCGCGATTTCTTTGAGTCTCTGGCCTTCGGTGAATTCGGTCTGGGTGACGGCGATGCGGAGTTGTGCAGCCTGCCAGATACGCGCGTGGTGCGGCAGCCATTGTGTTCGGTGGATGGCACATCGATTTCCGCCACCATTCAGTTTTCCCTTTTATTTGATGAAGACGGCACCGTGATGGGCGCGCTCGGTATCGCCGATTTTGTCCCCAGTCGTGAATTGCTGGAAAGTGAGCGCCAATTATTTTCCGCCATATTTGAATCCATCTCGGAAGGCATTTTTGTCACCGACCGCAACGGCTATATTTTGCGGGCCAATCCAGCGTTCTACGATGTCACGGGCTATGCGCCGCAGCAGATCCTGGGTGTGCATTGTGGCCATTTGTGGAAGCAGGTGCATGGCCCTGAGCTGTTCCGCCGCATTCGCCAGACACTGACCCGCGATGGCAGTTGGCGCGAGGAAACCCTTTACACCCGTGCCAACGGCGATATGCGTCCCGCGCTGATCAGTTTCAACCAGACCCACAACCTGAAAAACGAAGTGCAGCACTATGTGGGCGTGCTGATGGATATTGCGGACAAGAAGCAGAACGAGCGCAAGATTCATCGTTTGGCGTTTTATGATTCCCTCACCGAGGTGCCGAATCGCCGCTTGTTCAATGAGCGCCTGACGGAAGCCGTCAGCGATGCGGAAACCCAGAACGGTTCGCTGGGCGTGTTGTTTCTCGATCTGGATCGCTTTAAACCAGTGAATGATTCACTGGGCCACAGCGCCGGTGACCAATTATTGAAAGGTGTGGCGCGGCGCCTGCTGTATTGTCTGGGTGAAGGCGATACCGTGGCGCGGATGGGCGGCGATGAGTTCGCTATCATTTTGCGCAGCCTGCCGCAGCAACAGTCGCAGGCGGAGCAGGCGGCCATGCGTATGGCGTCGCGGGTGCTGGCGCAATTTTTCTCGCCCTTCATGATTGCCAGCCGCGAAGTGTTCACGTCCTGCAGTATCGGTATCGCGTTATATCCCATTCATGGCCACACCGCCGAAGTACTGCTGCGCAGTGCCGACACCGCCATGTATGCCGCCAAACGGTCCGGCAAGAACAATTACCAGTTCTTCGACGAGGCCATGAACAAACGTGCCATGGATCGCCTGATCATGGAAAACGCCATGCGCAAGGCCTTGGTGAACGAGGATTTCGAACTTTATTTTCAGCCGCAATACAATGTGCAGAATGGCGGCATGACCGGCGTGGAAGTATTGCTGCGCTGGGATCATCCGCAGTTTGGCAATGTGAACCCGCTGGAATTCATTGCTTTGGCAGAACGTACTGACCTGATCATTCCGTTGGGTGAATGGGTGTTCCAGCAGGTGTGCGAGAAAATGGCACACTGGCAGCAGTTGGGCATCCAGTTGGGCCGGGTGAGCGTCAACGTTTCGGCCAATCAGTTCAAGCGGCGTAATTTTGCCGAGTGGGTCTTGTTCCAGGTGCGGCGTTACGGCATCGATCCGACCCAACTGGAAATCGAAATCACCGAAAGCGCGTTAATGGAAGATGTTGAGCACAGCCTGGCGGTGCTGACGGTGTTGCGAAAGGCGCAGATTCGTATCGCCATTGATGATTTCGGTACCGGCTATTCCTCGCTGAGTTATCTGCGCCGATTCCCCATCAGCACGTTGAAAATCGACAAAGTTTTTATCGATGATATCGTGCTGGACCGAGGCACTTTGGAATTGACCCAAACCGTGATCGCCATCGCCAAGAGCTTGAAACTGGGCGTGATTGCAGAAGGCGTGGAAACCCTGGATCAATACCGCCTGCTGCGCGAACACGGCTGCGATGAAGTGCAAGGCTTCTATATGAGCCGTGCATTGCCGGAAACAGCATTGTTGGAACTGATGGCTTGCGCGCAAAACTGATTGGGTAGCTGTTCGGTCACCCTAGCTGATGAGTGCTTGCCCACCATCTATCCCAATGCTCTGCCCATTGATGTAAGACGATTCCGCGCTACACAGCATGGCCACAAAGCGGCCGATATCCTCTTCACAATCACCGACCCGTCGTTGCGGAATCGTGCGCACGAATGCGGCTGCTTCCGCCGGATTTTTCTCCATCCATCCTTGCAGCCCAGGCGATTTCGCGTGGGGCAGAATGGCATTGCAGCGGATGTTATCTACGCCCCATTCACAGGCGGCGGCGCGGGTGAGGGCGCGAATGGCTTCTTTCACGGCGGCATAGGCGCCGTACCGGCTCATGTCCCAGCGTTTGGCAGCAGATGAACCCAGATTGATGATGCAGCCATCGCCTTTCAAATGTGGATAGCAGAGTTTCATCAGGCGGAAGGTGGCCAGCGGGCCGGATTCCCAGCCGGCGTTGAACGCATCTTCGCTGACATCCAGCAGAGTGCCCAACGGCACTTCCTGCGCATTGTTCACTAGAATCTGCAGACCGCCGAAATGCGATACGACGGTATCGACGCACGCCTGTAAGGACGCTGGATTTTTTACATTGCACTCTATAGGCAATGCCTCGCCGCCGCGCCGTTGAATTTCGGCACAAGTGGCTTCCAGTTTCGCCAGCGTGCGACCGGTCACCGCCACGCGCGCGCCTTCGTTCGCCAGGGCAAAGGCAATGCCTTGTCCCACCCCTTGCCCCGCACCCGTTACCAACGCAATTTTTCCGTTTAAACGACCCATTTTATTGTTCTCCATTTCAGCGCCGCCCCCGCTGGAAAAGCGAGAAAAATCCATAGGAAGGATCTTCCTGCCCTGGCCGCCCCAGATGAGAACCCTGAATCACCGGATGCGCCAAATCCACGATCGACGGATTATGTACATTCACCCAATCCGCCAGCACTGCGCGGTGGGAAAATTTCCACACGCCGTCGCGCTTTTCATATTTGTCGAAGTAGCGCCCACCGATCAGCAAATCGAATTGGCCGGTATCGGTTTTAACTTGATGGAAAGCCAGCACATACACTTCGCCTTCGGCTTTACGCACGGTGGCCGGCACATCCAATTTAATATTCACGGTGGTGATGTTGTGATGCAGGATCAGCATCGGCGCCTGGATCTCAGGCAGTCGGTCGATGAAATCCATGGCTAGCCCTTTGAAGAAACCGCCGTGATCATCGGTGGCGTCTTCATGATACAGATCGCGCATTTTGACGTGATCGTGGCGATCGGCGGCGTTGCAATAGGTGTGAATCAGCTCGTGGATGGCCTGCTTGTCCAGCAGGTCCTGCAGCTGCGCGGTGAGGTCGGGGGTCATGGCGACAATAGGCTCTCTCGGCGATCAATATAGATCAGTCTGAGAGCAGACTAGATTTCCGGGCACCGTCCCACAATCGTCCGAACTGACTAGGGGAGGGGTGCTATACCCCGCTATACCAAGCTCTACATCATCCGTTTGGCATTCACAATTTTCTGGACGCCTTCGTTGCCGTGGTGCAATCTTTTCTGAAGATTCCCTTTTTGCAGGCACTGGCGCCAACTCAGCAAGCGCCGGGATTCCATCCAAAAGTATCAAGGAAGAATACCGATGCCCCGTCCATCCTCGTCCAGTACTTCCCGCCCTCAACCCTGGATTGCTGCCGGTTTACGCACACCGTTTGCCAAAGTGGACGGCGCCTTGGCGCAGCACGATGCCATCGCCTTGTCGGTACCGGTGGTGCAGGCCATGTTGCAGCGTTTGAATGGCGCTACACCGGATTTCGCCGTGTGGGGCAGCGTGGTGCCGAATCTCACCTGGAGCAATCTGGCGCGCGAAGTGTTGATGGAAGCGGACGCACCGGCCACGATCACCGCGTTCTCCACCATCATGGCCTGTTCCACCAGCATGATCGGTGTGATCGAAGCGGCGGGTATGCTCAACGACAGCAGTCGTCAGCTCGCATTGGTGGGAGGCGTGGAAAGCATGAGCCGTGTGCAGATCGGCTTGGGTCAGAGTCTGTCGGACTGGCTGCGTGCCTTCCGCAAAACCCGCACCATGGGGGAAAAACTGCAGCATGCCGCCAGTCTCAAAATTGACGATGTTTCTCTGTAC
>DATLII010000557.1:0-6664 GCA_035539495.1 Dongiaceae bacterium | reverse complement strand
CGCCACAAGTACATCCCTGTAGGCTCGTCAGCGGCCATCCCTGGCCGCTGACGTTCCGGAAACCTGAGCCCGCCTCCTGCGCTTCGCGAGACTCAGATGCCGTGCCAGCTTTTATCGCTGGTTTTTAAGTCTTCCACCGAGTAAACATCTTCTTCACCAAAAACGGCGTCAGTTTCGCTGCGCTGCTGATGAATTCCTTCGCGTCTCGCGGATACACAAACCGCTGCGCATTCAACAAACCGTTGTAAGTTTCCTCATTGAACGGATACCACCAGATGTTGCGTTTGGTGGGCAACCAATCCCAGTTGATCGCCTTGGCGTGCGTCATTTCCAGCAAGCCTTCATGACCATGAGTACGCCCCAGTCCCGAATGCTTCCAGCCACCCCACGGCATCTCCGACAACCCGTGCGTGTACAGGTGATCGTTGATTGTCGTGACCCCGGATTCCAGCAAACCCGCCACCCGCTTGCCGCGCTCGGTATCGCGGGTCCAGATGGAAGAGGTCAGCGCCAGATTGGAATTGTTGGCCATCGCGACGGCCTGCTCCTCAGTGGCGAATTTCATCACCGGCACCACCGGTCCGAACGTTTCATCGCGGATCAGCAGCATGTCGTCGGTGGTGTCCACCATCAGCGTGGCGGGGTAGAAGTGACCATTCTGCGATCCCACCGGCTGTGATTGCGCCACAATGCGCGCGCCTTTCTTCACCGCTTCATCCACATGCTTGCGGACGGTATTCAACTGGCCGCGCGTGGTCATGGATCCCACGTCCACATTGAAGCTTTGGCCCACGCCGTGGCGCAGCGCTTTGGTCTTGTCGATCATCAATTGCAGGAACTGGTCGTACACGGATTCGTGCACATACACGCGCTCCACGCCGCCGCAGGATTGCCCCGCATTTTGGTAACCCGCCCAGGCCGCGCCGTTCGCAGCGCGCTCCAGATCCGCGTCCTCGAACACCAGCATTGGATCGTTGCCGCCCAGTTCCAGCGACAGTGGCGTGAGTGTTTTCGAGGCCTGCTCCATCAACTGCTTGCCCACGTCCACCGAACCGGTGAAGAAAATCTTGTCGATGCCGTGCTCGAAGAACGCGCTGGAAACCGCGCCACCGGAGCCCACGATCTGCTGGAACAATCCTTTCGGCAATTCGGCGGCGTCCAGGATGCGATTGATCGCTTCTCCTACCAGCGGTGTGGCGGCGGCCACTTTGAGCAGAATCGCGTTGCCCGCCATCAGGCCCATCACCACTTCGCCGAACGGAATCGACAACGGGTAGTTCCAGGGGCTGATGATGCCCACTACGCCGAGCGGTTTGCGCTGTAGAACAGTCCGTTTGTTGATGAAGAGAAGGCTGTCGATGGGGATCTTTTTGTCGCGAAGAACTTTTTCTGCGTGGCGGCCGTACCAGTCACAGGCCAGGCTGCAGGGCAGCACTTCGGTGGCCAGGGCGTCGATGCGGGTTTTGCCGTTGCTCTTGCTGACGACCTCGCTCAACTCCTCCGCGTTAGCCACGATGTAGTCGCGCATTTTGCGCAGTGCCCGGGCCCGTTCCTTGAACGTACGCTGAGCCCAGATTTTCTGGGCGCTGCGGGCGTGGGCAAACATTTCGGCCAATTTCGCCAGATCGGTATTGGGCACATGGCCGATCTCTTCACCGGTGGCGGGGTTGTAGGCGATGGTCAGGCCGGGTTCTTGAATATCCTGGGGAGCGGTCATGGGGGAGGGACCTCGAACGACAAATTAAAGCAGTTGATTTTATTATGGTTGATCGCCTAATTCTACGCGGGCCAATCTGCGGCGGCAAACTAGGGTTCGTCACGGTTTGTATATGCTCTAAACGGCTGATTTATAAATCGTTATGGCCACTTTTAACCAGTTTTTCATGAGTGACTGATCGGACATCGCTGATAAAGTCCAAAAATAAATGTGGCTGTGTTCGAGTTTGCTCTGATTGCAGGGGAGTGGTTGCCGGGGAGTGTCGTGACCGTTGAACCGAGGCCCCGGTCAAAGTGGATATACTGTAAAACAGGAATCACTGCTCGAGGGACGCCGCCATCATGGACCTGACCACCCGCTATTGTGGACTGAACCTGAAAAACCCGTTGGTTGCCTCGGCCTCGCCACTAACGGCGACGCTGGCGTCGGCACAGCAGTTGGAAGCAGCGGGCATCGGTGCTGTGATTCTGCCATCGTTGTTTGAGGAGGCGGTGAAGGCGGATACGAAGCAATTGCCCCAGTATCTGGATCAGGTACGGCGCTACAAGGACACATTATCGGTTCCCGTCATTGGCAGCCTGAATGGCATCACCGAAAGTGGCTGGCTGGAGCAGGCGGCGCAACTGGAACAGAGTGGCTGTGATGCGTTGGAGCTGAACATCTTTTACGTGGCCGCCGACGCGCGGGAAAGCGGTGATCTTATCGAGCGGCGCTATATCGATCTGGTGTACAAGCTGCGCTCTCATATCGGTATCCCGGTGTCGGTGAAGTTGATCCACCAATTTTCCTCGATTGCGCATTTGGTGAAACGATTGGAGGAAACCGGCGCTGACGGTGTGGTGCTGTTTAATCGTTTTTACCTGCCGGATATCGATCTGGATACGCTTTCCGTTACCCCCGTTCTGCAACTAAGCGCGCCCACCGAAGCCTTGCTGCGCATTCGCTGGATCGCGATTCTGCGCGAGCAAGTAAAGTTGTCCTTGGCCGCTACCGGTGGTTTTCATACGGTGCCCGATATTTTAAAAGCTATTTTGGCGGGGGCCGACGCGGTGCAGCTATGCAGCGTGCTGTTTCAACGCGGCGTTAAGGAAGTGGAGAACCTGCTGCAAGGCCTGCAGGAATGGCTGCAGGCCAAGGGTTATCATTCCTTGCGCGACATACAAGGCAAGCTTAGCTACGGCCATCTGGCTGATCCGTCTGGCTATGAGCGTTCCAATTACGTCAGCGTGATCGAGCACAACAGTTAATGCTTCAGCGTTTCCGCTAATTCCTCCAACAACAGTTGTCGGGCGATGCGATCCTGCAAGTGAGTGGGATTCGTCAATTGCAACCGTTCCAGATACGGCTGGAAGCGTGCTGCTACCGGTTTTTTACCGCTGCTTATCACTTTGAGCAACGCACGTAGCAGCACGGATTTGTGCGCGCTTTTCGCCTGCATGGCCTTTAGGCAGCGTGCGATCACCAGTTCTTCTGGTGTGAAATCCGAACCGCAGGGGAAGGCAGGAAACAGACCCTGAGCGCGGAAAGGTTTGATGATCTGTTCCAGCCGCTCGGGCGTATTGTGACGGTAGATTTCCGGAATGGTGTGGGTAGCCGGCAATTTGCCCATCTGAATGGCCTTTTTCAGCAGCTCCGGCTGGAAGCGGGAATCCGTGATATTCAGCATGGCGCTCACCACATCGCGGTCGCATTTACCGCGCACATCGGCAATGCCGTATTCGGAAATATAAATATCCCGCAAATGGCGCGGAATGGTGGTATGTCCGTAACTCCACACCAGATTGGATTGGCTATGGGTTGCTTTCGTCCGCGTGCTTTTCAGCAGCAGGATCGAGCGGCCGTCTTCCAGCTCCTGCGCCTGCGCCACAAAGTTGTACTGCCCACCGACGCCACTCACCACCTGGCCGGTATCCAGGCCATCAGAGGTCGCAGCGCCCAGCAGGTTGGCCATGAACACCGTGTTGATGAAGCGAGCTTTCTGCCGTTGCAGACGCTTCAGCGGTTCGTTACCGTACAACTGATTGACGTAGCCGATGCTGGTCATATTGATGGCTTGCAGCAGCGCTTCATCAGCATGTTTCAAACCTTCGTAAAATGCGCGTGGGCCCAGGAAAAATCCACCGTGCATGATGCGACCCTGACGTAATTGTCGGCCCAAGCAGGCGCGCGCCAGGGCTTGGCAGTTAGCGGTGTCGGTTAAATCACAGGAAAAACGTTGGCCGTCTGCTGTTATCAGGCTTTGTTGTTCCAGCCGCAACGAATCCGCCACGATGCCGAAATGTTGCAGGAAAGTCAGTTCTTTCTGATTCAGATGGCCGTGCAAAATACCTTCCTGCACCAGAATTTCCAGCGTGTTCGGTGGCAGGCTTTCCTGCAGCTTGCCTTCATTCAGCAGCCGTTGCAGCCCGGCGTGATCATACACTTTGCGGCGCAGAATTCCGGCCTGGATCAATTCATAGAAACCGCCGACAAACATTTCGCTGTTGCCATACAAGCCAGTGGCGAATGGGTCAAGGCCGCCCTCGCTGCGAATTAATTCGCCGTATTTCGTTTCGCTGTCCAGCTGACGTAGCACTTCGCGATAAGCTGCATTGTTCTGATGCCGTAATTCGCAGGCGTATACCACCGCGTCGCCCAACGAGCCGATGCCAATTTGCAGCGTGCCGGCATCGGCGATCAGCGTGCTGGCGTGCAGACCGATCATGTAGTCGGTGGTGCTCACTGGCATGTTGGGCGTCGAGAACAAGGTGGAGTAATAGGCGGGATTGTTGATGATCACATCGAAATAATCCGCGTCGACCTGGGCATCGTTCGGCATGAACGGCAGATTGTCATTCACCTGGGCGATCAACAGGGCAGGGATACCTCTCTGTTTTTGGCGGAGAATACTGGGCACCACTTCCAGAGTAATTTCGGGGTTGCAGCTCATGCTGTATTGATCCACGCCATCGCGCGTGCGATGCGCCACCAGTTGCACGACCACGTTCAGGCCGTGGGCCAGAATGTCGCGAGCAGCATGGGTATAGTTGGTGCAGATGTAATTCTGCTGAGCTTGCCGATTTTCCAGCATCGAGCCCGATTTGAAAAAGAATTCGTGGATCTGGATGTTGGCGGGCACCTTGCCTTTGCGCAGATCGCGCATGTAGTCCAGCCCCGGATAATTGCCGAAAACCCGTTGCAGGAAGGGCGCCATGAAATTGCCTTGCAGACCGCTGCCAGCGGGCGGGACCTCCAACGACAGTGCCGTCAGAATCGTCAGCCGCAGCGACGGATCCGCTTTCACCCGCGCATACAGCGCATTGACCAGTTCCGGTGGTTTACCCAGTCCCAGAGGCAGGCCCAGGCGTATATCGGGGCCGACGGTGGCAATGATCAGATCGACGCAACGATCAACGGAGTCGAGCAGGGCAGGGGATTTTTTCATGCGTACACTATTCCAGACAAAGATCGGCTGATCATGTCAGGAAATGGGGCGCGACGGAATGATCGGCAGCAGGTTACTCGGGTTGCAGCATCGGGAGGGTGGTGATGTTGCGGGCAGCCTCGCTGTTTACCGGATAATGAAACAGGTGGCCCTGCATGGTGAAGCAGCCCAAATGGGTCAGATAATTCTTCTGGGCCTGGGTTTCCACACCTTCCGCTACCAGGTTCAGGTTGAGGCCATTGGCCATAGCGGCAATGGCGTTGACGATACAGGCGTCTCCGCTCTTGGTGTCATCACCGATATTGCGGATGAAGGACTGGTCCAACTTGATGGTGTTGATGGGCAATTGATGCAGGCAGCTCAGGGACGAGAAGCCGGTGCCGAAGTTGTCCACGGCGATGGAAAAGCCCAGTCGTGTCAGCCGGCGCAGTTTGGCGGCGATGCTGGTCTGGTCGCGAATCAGTAGCTGCTCGGTGATTTCGATTTCGATCTGGTTGGGCGACACATTGTATTGCTGCATCGCGCACATCAGCATGTTTTCGAAATCTGGATGTTCCACCTGCAGCGGATTGAAATTGATGGAAATGCGCAGGATCGGATTCTGCCATTGCTGCAGATCCTCGCACACCCGATTCACCACCCAGGTGCCGATCTCGATCAATTGCCCGGTTTCTTCCGCAATTTTCAGAAAGTCCTTGGGCAGCACCAGGCCACGCTGCGGATGATTCCAACGCAAATAGGCTTCCAGCGCATACACATGGCCGGTGTTGACGTTGATGATGGGCTGGTATTCCAGAAACAGCTGTTGTTGTTCGAGACAGCTACGCAGGTCCCGCTCAACCGACAGTTTCTCGGCGAAGGCCAGGTTCATCTGCTCGCTGAAAAACTGATGGCCGTTCTTGCCGTGCGACTTGGTGTGGTACATCGCAATGTCGGCGTTCTGGATCAGCGGGTCAATCTGTTCGCCGTGCTCGGGATACATGGCAATGCCGATGGAGCCGGAAATCACGATCTCGTGCTGTTCGATGAAGAACACTTCCTTCAGCTCGGAAATGATCTTGCGAGCGATAATGGCAGCGTCATTCTGGGTTTTGAGGTTGGGCAGCAACAGCGTGAACTCATCGCCACCGAAACGGGACAGAGTGTCACCTTCCCGCAGACATTCGCTGATCCGTCGCGCGACCGCCTGAATCAACAGGTCGCCAATATTGTGGCCCAGCGTGTCGTTGATGATCTTGAAGCGATCCAGATCCAGGAACATCACCGCCACTTTGGTATTGGCGCGCTTGGCGTGAGAGATGGCCAGGGACAGACGATCACGAAACAGTGAACGGTTGGGCAGGCCCGTCAGCAGATCGTGATAGGCCTGGAACCGCATGAAATTTTCCGCCTGCTTGCGGTCGGTGATATCGCGGGCGATGCCGTAAGTACCGCGAAAGGCCCGCTTGCCACTGGCTTTTTCCACTTCGTAGATGCCCATTGCGTTGATCTCGAACGGCACGGACAGGGTGGTGGTGCTGCCG
>DATLII010000556.1:0-5572 GCA_035539495.1 Dongiaceae bacterium | reverse complement strand
CGATACAACAGGCCCAGATAGTTTTCCAGCGTGTCGAGATAACGATTCAGGTCGGCGAAGGAATCCGCTTGGATCTCGCCGTGCTTGTCCCGCGCCAACCCGCTCTCCAACAGCATGAAATCAATCACTTCATCACTGCAGGATTCGCTGAGGACGGCCAGGTGGCCTCTAACCAGTTTGGACCAGACGGACATAGGGACGGGAGTCTCGCAATTGCACTGCGTTCTAAAAAGCCTAACAACAGATCCCACATCCGGCAAACCGGCCAGCCTCCAGCGCACTGAGTAAATACCGCAAACCATAACCGGAGTGCATAAGGCGGAAGTTTTTAGGTCTGCTAAAGTAGGCTTTTTCCACTATGGAATCGCGCCGTGCCCGCTGACACCGTTGCCATCGAACCCGCTGCCACTTTGGTACTGTTGCAGGATTCTGCAGCTGGCCCCCAGGTGCTGATGCAACAACGCAGCCACGCCGCGTTATTTGTCGGGGGCGCCTGGGTGTTTCCGGGCGGCAAACTGGATCCGCACGATCAGGATCCCCATTGGCTGGAACACTGCGACATCGGCCCGGATCGTGCCAACCGTCTGCTGGGAACCGACAGCGGCGCCCTTGCCTACTGGATTGCTGCGCTGCGGGAGGCGGTGGAGGAAGCGGGATTGCTGCTGGCACGCCAAGGTGGCACGGGTAACGGCAGCACAATCACTGCTGATCTGGCCGCCCGGGCCCAGCGACATCTGCATCAACAGAAAGATGGCTTTCTCGCGTTCTGCCAGGAGCACAAGCTGACTCTGGATACCGCCAACCTGCGCTATCTGAGCCGCTGGGTGACGCCACCCGGCCTGCCCCGTCGCTACGACACCCGCTTCTTCCTGGTAGCAGCACCCGCTGGGCAGGCACCCTGCCAAGACGATCACGAAGCCATCAACACCTGCTGGATCACCCCCGAGCAAGCGCTGGAGCACTATCGCAACAAAGAATGGGATCTGGTGCTGCCTACCCTGGTCACCTTGCGCCAACTGAGCGGGTATGAATCCGTCGCAGCCATCCTGAGTCAGATGGGGAATCACATCGACGCCAAAACGGGTTAAGATTCGGCCTTCACTCCTATTAATCCGACACCAGGCCAGCGCAACCAAGGCCAGCGAGAACCCGTCATGTCCAGTTTCATTCCCGGTGAAGTCGTTGTGATGAGCCAGCGGGTGCGCCGTATTACCGCGCCCAACCCGGGCATGATGACCGGTCCCGGCACCAACACCTATCTAGTGGGCAATGCCGAATTGGCGGTGATCGATCCAGGCCCCTCCAGCCAGGAGCACATCGAGGCCATCGTCCGCACCGCCGAGGCCATGCGCGCACCGATCCGCTGGATTCTCTGCACCCATACCCATATGGATCACTCCCCTGGCGCCAACCTGCTGCGGGATCTGACCGGCGCCCCCGTGATCGGCCAGGTGGCACGCCATCCCAATGGCCAGGACCCCCGCTTCACCCCCGACCAGCATTGGCAAAACGGCGACAGCCTGCGCACCGACGAATTCACCCTGCGGGCGGTCCACACCCCCGGCCACGCTTCGAACCACCTGTGTTTCTACCTGGAAGAGGAAGAACTGCTGTTCACCGGGGATCACATCATGGAAGGCTCCACCGTGGTGATCGCCCCGCCGGACGGCGACATGAAGGCGTATATCGAGGCCCTGCGCAAACTGAAGGAACTGCCGCTGCGTAACCTGGCCCCAGCCCACGGCAACCGCATCGACAACCCGCAACAGATCATCGAAGCCCTGATCTGGCATCGTCAGATGCGCGAAGACAAAACCCTGGACCGCATGCGTCAGCTCGGCCCCTGCAGTCTGGATACCCTCACGCCGTCGGTGTATGACGAGGTGCCCAGCTTCCTGCATGGCATTGCCCGTATGTCGCTGCTGGCTCATCTGCTGAAGCTGGAGCAAGAACACAAGGTGCAGCAGCAGGACGGACAATGGCGGATTTCCGACTAATCTTTAACCATGCGCACCGTTATCCTCGATGCCGCCTCCCTCGGCAATGACATCAGCCTCGACTCTCTCCAGAACGTTCCTGGTGAATTCATCCGTTATGACTTTTCCACGCCGGAACAGGTAGTGGAGCGGCTGCAAACCGCCGACATCGTCATCGTCAACAAGACCATGCTGGATGCCGCCACCCTGGCCCAATGTCCCAACCTGAAGATGATTGCGGTGACTGCCACCGGCACCAACAACATCGATCTGAAAGCGGCTCAGGCGCGGCGCATTCGCGTTTGCAATGTGATCCGCTACGGGCGGCCGTCGCTGGTACAACACACGTTCATGCTGATGCTGGCGCTGGCGGGCAACCTGCCGGCCTACCAGCGGGACGTAAAAGCCGGGCTCTGGAATACCTCGCCCAATTTCTGCCTGATGGACCACACGATTCTGGAACTGGAAGGCAAAGTGCTGGGGATCGTTGGCTACGGCGATCTGGGTCAAGGGGTTGCCAAGCTGGCTCAAGCCCTGGGTATGCAAGTGGTGGTGTCGCGCCGCAGCGACCAGCCGGAGCACACCGCCGACGGCCTGCCGCGCCTGTTTCTGCAAGACATGCTGCCTCGGGTGGATGTGCTGAGCCTACATTGCCTGCTGACGGATTCCACCCGCAATCTGATCGGGTCGAAGGAATTGGCGTTGCTGAAACCCGGCGCCTTCCTGATCAATACCGCCCGCGGCGGTCTAGTGGATGAACAGGCCTTGGCGCAGTCGCTGAAGGATGGCCGGCTGGGCGGCGCTGCCACCGACGTGCTGTCGCAGGAACCGCCGGTGAATGGAAATTTGCTGTTGGATCTGGATCTGCCCAACCTGATCGTCACACCTCATTGCGCGTGGGCCAGCCGCGAAGCCCGTCAGCGTTTGGTGAATCTGACGGCCGACAACATCCGCCATTTCATCGACGGTACGCTTAAACGTTATTTGGTGTGAAAACGCCGTCTGATCTAATTAAAAGCGGCCTGATTAAAACGGTCTGATCGCGCAAACCATCCTGTTCGTCGCCATCAGTTCACTGCAAATTCCCGGTATAACTGCGGCAGCAAGCCGGACAGGTGGTGATACTCCTGCGCGCAATGCATGGCAAGGTGGAAACCGAGCCGGTTGGGAAACAGAGCCTGCCTCACCCCCGGCAAACGAAAACCGCGATTCACCAAACCTTGTAGACCACGCCCGAATTTCAGCTGCACATCCTCTCCCACCCAAAAGCGGCTACGCATCTCGCATCCGCTTTCCGTGCGACGCACCAAATGAGTCATGCGAATAAATTCCGCCGGCAGATAACGTCGGCCCACATAGCCGCAAATTGCCGTTTCGATGCCGGCTTCCGCAAAACGACTGGTATCGAAACCAAACGCGTCAGGCGACACAAACCGAATCGACAGATTTTCGTCGCCGGTACCGATATCTTCCACCACGTGATGAGTGTCGCCCACGTAAAGCTTGCAGTTGGAGCGGGACAAACCGTCATAACGTTCGGGATGGGTCGACACGGCGGACGTGTGCGCAGTGGGATGCCAGATCCGGTAGCGGTTAGAATGGCCTGTGTGCCAGCAGAACCACCAGTCCAACATGGGTCCGGTGGTGCCGGGAAAATCCGTTTTCACCGCTACATACCAGGAACCGTCCTGGCGTTGGCAATATCCCGTCTCCACTGCCTGGTAACCGGGATCGAGCAGCTTGTTCAGTTGGTCGAAACGGGGGGCCTGCGCTTCCGACATGGGGCCAATCCGCAATGATTGGATCGTCGTGGGCGGCAGCCTGGCCGGACGGGATTTCAGATAGTGGTCTTCAGCGGCATAAGCAGTCATGGAAGGGACCAAAACAGGGTGGAGACCAAAAAAACATAACGCGTTCTAAAAAATACACCCCAGCGAATGGCAGGGTCAACAATTACGTAACACGTTCTAGTTTGTTGGGCTGCCTCGCCTTTTACACCTTGGAGACCGGTTTGAAACTGAAACGGGAACAGAAAAGCGCCCAAATGCGCCAGTACATCCTCGACCAGGCCCGCCAGTTGTTCCTGCGTCAGGGCTTCGGGGCCACCACCATGCGTCAGATTGGCCAGGCGGCGGGGGTGACCACCGGCAGCCTCTACCACTTCTTTGAACACAAGGACGCGGTATTCCTGGAAATCGTGCGTGTGGTCTTCACCACTGCCGACATGGCCACGGTAAAACTACTGCAGCATGATCCCGACCCGTATCTGAACCTGATGATGGAATTGGGCGTGCAGGTGAAAACGGCGTTCAGCGCCGACGCCATCGCCGGGCTTTATCTGGCGGCCCATCATTCCCCGACAATCACGGCCTTCATCATTGCCACTGCCACCGAACGCAACCGCCAGCTGTTCGGTCAGCACCTGCAATTGGACGACGCCGAACTGCGTTTGCGCACGCTATTGGTGAAGGGCTGCCTGACCAGCCTGATCGAGGAACGGGTTTATAACGGGAAGACAGATGTGACGGCGACGCTGCGAGCACTGCTGACCCAGGCCTGCCGAATCTTTGATGTGGAGGAAGCGCGACTGCCGCAGTTACTGTCCACTGCATTGCAACGACTGGGGTGCGACGTTTAAGCCGAATTGGATTCGGTGCAAATACGGCAAGCCTGAAATGTTCGCTTACGTCTTTTCTGCCGATGCAGAGCGGCTATTTCTTCTTGCGCTTGCCGCCCCCTGCGGGCCCTTTGCCGGGGCCATTCGTTGGACCTTTGCCGGACGGCTTTTTCGCCTTGGGCACGCTCTTCCAACCCATGGCTTTTTGAAATTGTTTACGGATCTCCTTGGCCGCCTTTTCTTTTCTCACCGGCTCCAACCGGGCCCTGGCTTCGGCCAGATCCACCACCTTGTTCTCTTGCTCGTCGGACACGATACCCACCCTATTCCCCAAAAACGTCCCGCCAGCTTGGCAAATCACGCCACCGGAGGCAAGGTTGGCCCGCGCGTCTCATGCCATGACCATCCGGACGACTGTAATTGCACCTGAATTGAGCTAACATCGCGGCCTGCAATTTCAATTCACTTTTGTGAGGTGGGGGCCGCTCTCTGCTCCCGTTGTTCAAGGTGTGCAATGTCCGATAAACCCAAGACTACGCTCAAGCGCGTCAAGACCGGTGCTTTCGAGCGGCGTTTCAGCATGGCCAAAGCCGGACTGGTAGCCGGCACCCGACTGGCGGCGCAATCCGCTGGCAACCTATTTACCGCCAAGGACGAACGCGCCGGCCGTCAGAGCGAAATCCTGTCGAAGCAGGCCCTGTATCTGGCGGAAGAGATCGGCAAACTCAAAGGCAGCATCGTCAAGATCGGCCAGATGATGGCGCTGTATGGCGAACACTTTCTGCCAAAAGAAGTCACCGACGCCCTGCACACCCTGGAAGACGACACCGCTGCGTTGGAATGGACCACCATCTACGAAGAGCTGGAAGACGAACTGGGTGCGGCCAAGCTGGCGGAATTGGAAATCGAGGAAGAGCCCCTGGGTTGCGCTTCCATCGGCCAGGTGCACAAGGCCGTGATCAAAGCTACAGGCGAAGAA
>DATLII010000555.1:0-14051 GCA_035539495.1 Dongiaceae bacterium | reverse complement strand
AGGAGAAACTGGTCAGGGATTTCGTTGCCGCCTGGAACAAGGTGATGAATCTGGACCGGTTTGATCTGGCGTGATGCGTTGATGGCTTGGATCAAAATAAAAAAGGGGCGGGCCCAATGCTCCCCCTTTTCTATGATGTGTACATTCCACAGGCAGGCAAGAACAGCACCGCCAGCGCGGACCAGATGACGGCAACCAGTGACAGGCCAGCCAGTGCGCGCGTCATGAAAGAGAGAAAAACAAACGTGTTCCGGCTGTAATGCCGTTGCACGTCCTGGAGATGCAAGGCCCTCGCTGTCAGCTCCGGTGCCATGACGATCAACAGGATAAGCGCAAGCACAATGACTGCGGACACTGCCGCAATCAGCACTTTAACACTCGTTTCGGCTGCCTCGGCAGACAGCGCGCACAGGAACAGTTGCACGATGTAAACGAACCCAAAGTGAAACACCCACAGCAACGGCCCGCTGAGGCCGAACAGCGTCAGCCGAATGTACTGCTCTTTTTGCAATGTGTCCCCCGTCATCCCAGCACTCCCCGGGGAAACCCATGTATCAGCAACAAACTCACCAATGCCTGGGCGAGCGCGTAATAGGCGAGCAGGTTTGTATTTTCCAGGCTGATGCAACGCACCGCATCCAGCTTACCCGCAACATGGCGTGCAACGACAAACAGACCCATGATCACAACGGCCAATATAACCTGCCCGTTAAGCACACTCGCCATGTATACCAACGCAGCATAGGTACTTTCAGTGGGATCGATGCCCACCTGATAATACGCATGCACTTCATTACCCACACCCGCCACGCTCAGCAAGACACCGCCGAGCACCAGTAACGGTGTCAGCGGATTTTTTGACCCTGGTTGCGCCAGGGATTTCCTGCTCGCCCAAAAGGCCAGCCAGGCGAGTGCAAATAGCAAGGCGCTCGTGAATCCTCTTTCCAGTGACGGCAACTGGTTTTCGCCCTGGGGCCAGTATTCGGGCGATACCGTCCATACATACAAGTAGGAAAAGATATAGGAAAAGAACAGAGAGCCGGCGACCAGCATCACGATCACCATCGCCCACCAGCTATGCCCTGAACTGCCTGGCACATACACTGGCAGCTTGATTCCACCACCAATATCAACCGGCCCTGCGCCAGGCCCTTTATCTAACTCCCACACCCACACCAGACAGGCGACGATGGCGCCTACCCCACACACCAAGGCGATCGTCACGGCTTTAATGGTCAGCAACAAAAAACAGGCAGCCGTCAGAACCGCGGCCACCACATGCGCCCAACCAGGCCCCGGCATCTGCATCACATATTGCGGTTTCGCTTCTATCGGTGAGGTAATCAGCGTTTCGCGCCCGCCGGTGGGTGCATTGGGTAAATAGTGTTGGCCGCGCTCCACTTCCTCTGTCAACCCAGGTTGATCCCACAGCGGTTCGCGGCTTTTCACGATGGGAATGGAACGTGTGCTGTACACATCGCCGGGCAACCACTCCAGCGTTCCGGCCTTCCAGGGATTCACCGGTCCGCTCGCTCCCACGCGAAAATTTCGAACCAGATCGATGATGAAAATCAGCACGCCAATACCGATCAGATAACTGCCAAGCGTGGAAACCAGGTTGTAGATCCCAAAACCAGATTCTGTGCCATACGTCCAAACGCGACGCGGCATTCCGGCCAGCCCCACCACATGCATTGGCAAAAAGGCAACGTTGAAGCCAATGAACATCAACCAGAAGCACCACTTGCCCATGCGTTCCGACAACAGGCGCCGGCTCAGCATGGGCGCCCAGTAGTAATACGTTGCGAACAACGGGAACACCATGCCGCCAATCAACACGTAATGCAGGTGCGCCACGATGAAATAGGTGTCATGCGCTTGCCAATCGAACGGCACCATGGCCACCATCACGCCCGTCAGGCCACCTACGGTGAAAATAAACAACATGCCTAATATGAACAGCGCGGGTGGTGTGAACGCAATGCGCTGTCTGCTGGACGCCAGTGTGGCAATCCAGGAAAAAATCTGGACGCCGGACGGAATCGCCACCGCCATACTGGCCGCCGAAAAGAAGGCCATGCTCAACGCAGGAATGCCGGTGGTGAACATATGGTGCACCCACAGACCAAAACTGAAAAATCCCGTGGCAATCAGCGCAACCACAATCAGTTTGTGCCCCACCAGCGGCGTGCGTGCGATGGTGGGCACCATCATGGACACAAGGCCAGCAGCCGGCAGAAAAATGATGTACACCTCGGGGTGCCCGAAGAACCAGAACAGATGCTGCCACAGCAATGGATCACCGCCATGCTCGGCAGAAAAGAATACCCAACCAAAAGAGCGTTCGATTTCCAGCAGCATGGTTGCAAGAATAACGGCCGGAAACGCAACCACGATCATCCCTGCAAAAATCAGCATGGCCCAGGCAAACACCGGCAGCTTGTCCAACGACATGCCCGGCGGCCGCGTGCGTAGCACGCCCACAATGATCTCGATTGCGCCAGCGATGGCCGATATTTCAATAAAACCAATGCCAAGCAGCCAGAAATCCGCATTGTTGCCGGGCGAATATTCACTGAGTGTCAGAGGCGGATACATGAACCATCCACCCTGCGGGGCAAGATCATAGAAAATCGTGCTGAAGAATACGGTTCCGCCGATGATGTACGCCCACACGGCAAATGCGCCCAGGCGCGGAAAAGGCAAATCCCTTGCGGCCAGCATTTGCGGCAACAGCAGCACGCCCAACGCTTCCACTGCAGGCACGGCAAACAAAAACATCATGGTGGTACCATGCACGGTAAATAGCTGGTTATACAGTTCCTGACTCACCAGCGAGTTTTCAGGAACCGCCAGCTGCGTGCGCATGACCAACGCAAGAATGCCCGCCAGCACAAAGAACGTTAACGCGGCACCCATGTATAACAGGCCGATAACCCTGTTGTTGACGTCGGATATCAAACGCCAACCCGGCGGTGAGGCCCAAATGCGTAGCAGCTCCTCTTTTTCCTGAGGATCCCTGGGCGCGGGATTCGGCAAAGCGGATGATGCGTTCACGTTAGCGCCTCTGATATCCGGCATAAGGGCATCCTTGCGCTCATTTCAATTCGGACAAAAATGTTGCCAGCTGTTCGACATCCACATCAGAAAGATAGTCATAGCCCGGCATCTTGTTTTCCGGCTTGATCTGCTTATGGTTGGCGATCCAGCCAGCGAAATTTTCCTTGCTCGTTCGTAACGTTCCCGCAGCCAGCGAAATCCTGGACCCGACATGCGTCAGATCGGGGCCGATCGTTCCACTGGCCGTCGTGCCGCGAATGGTATGACAGCTGCCACAGCCGTTTCCCAGAAAGATCTGTTTTCCTTTTGCGTCTGCACTTGAGGCTGCATCGGCACTTTCGCTTTTCAGCCAGGCGTCAAATTCTTCCTGCGGCATGGCAACGGAATACATCGACATCAGCGCGTGTGCGCCGCCACAATACTCTGCGCACTGCCCGCGATACACACCGGGTTTGTTCACCTCAATCTTCATCACATTCTCGCGGCCCGGAATCATGTCCAGCTTGCCGCCATAGGCGGGTATCCAGAAGCTGTGAATCACATCGGCGGACGTCAAACGAAGAACGATGGGCTTATCCGTAGGAATACGCAGTTCATTCGCGGTTTCAAAGGTGGTGCCATCCTCCGCGGTATAAGTGAAGCGCCACCACCATTGCTCCCCCACCACAGAAATCTGCACGGATTCATCTTCTTCAATTTGCAAGTCTGCCATGGATAACACCATAAAGCCGTAGATCAGCAAGATGGTCAGGGTCACTACCGGAAACGCAATGCCGCCCCACACCACGACACGTTCCTTTGACAGTTTGCTCTTCCATGACGGCTTAGCGAAAAGCGCAATGGCCGTGAGCACCACGACCAGCAGCGTGATAACAGCCGCGGCCACGAACATGATATGCGTCAACTGCACAATGGTTTCCGCGTAGGAACCGGCGCTGGAATAGACAGATTGATTCATCTGCTCGCTCCTGAGGCGACGGGCCGGGTGGCATACCAGGCACTGACAGCTTCCATCTGATCCAGGGACAGATTCCGGGAAACGAACGCCATCAATTTTCCGTGGGCTGTTTCCTGACGCCCTCCCTGGCTCCACAGGATCAGCTGATTACGCAGATACGCGTAATGCTGGCCATCCAGCGCGGGAAAATCCGGTGACGAAGCAGCGCCATGACATTGCGCGCAAGCCGGTATGAGTTTTTGCCGGTCACCCACCTCAGCCAGCGTTCTGCCCTCCTCAAGCAACGCGCCATCAAATTCCGGAGGAGATTGCGCAGGTTCATCCAGCCTGGCGTAGTACTGCGCCAGCTGCGCAAGATCCGCTTTCTCCAGGTCATTCACCAGCGGCTCCATGATGCCGCTCTGCCGCACGTTGTCGTTGTATTCCTGCAGACTGCGCAGAAGATACTGCGGCTTCTGGCCCCCAAGCCGCGGAACCAGAGGAGAAGTGCTGGCCGCCTGCTGCGTGCCATGACAACGGGAGCAATGGTTTATCAGGGCGCTGCTTTCCGAAGAACCGGCATTGCCGTTTGCCAGCGTCACATACTCCTGCTCGCTCATTTCCGGCAATGCATCGACGAACAAGGCAACGGCCCATACTTCATCATCACGTCCGTCACCACTCCATCCCGGCATGCCCGTAAACTGAAAACCGTGTTTGATAATCCAGAATAATTGCGGCGGCTTCCAATCAGCCGCGTGTTTGCTCAACGGCGGCGGTGACGGCAACATATGATCAAAAACCGGATTGATGCGGATATCCGGCGCGCCATGGCAAACAGCACAGCCGGTTTGAAAATGCGCGGCGCCCAATGGCAGAACACGGTTCAGCTCCCATGGCACGACATCAACATCCGAACTGTTTTTCTTAACCGATTCCTGCATCCCAACCGTCAGAAACCAGTCCAGCCATGCAGGATGCTCGCGACTGGCCGCAATGTTGTATAGGCCGGAATACGCGATTAATAACGCAACAACGACAGCCGCACCTATCAAGCCAATCAACGTTATCAGAATGCGTTTTGCTGTCAGCTCGATTGTCATTCAGTCTGCACACCGCGCTCGAGTTGATTGAGCCACCTGGCCGATAGCACCACCGCCGTCAACACATAGGACAACGGACAAGCCACCATCATCAGCAAGCCTGCAAGCTGCTGTTCGTTCACGGGAACAAGATGATGGAAACCGGAATACAGCGCGCGCGGGGAAAACACGATCAATATGGCCAGCATGCAGAACACTTTTCCGGTCAGTAGCAAGGTCAGAATGGCTTGCCACAGCCGGGCAGTGCCGGCATAGAAAACCGCGCACCAATACCAGGTGCTGATGCTCAGCATCACGGCCATCGTCAGTGAAAGTACGGGAAGCGAATGCAGGTTTATATGAACAAACGGAGCATGGAGGACGAGGAACATCAGGATCTGAATACTGGTCGCCCACCACAAGTACGGAAATATCCGGCTGAGGGCGAGCTGCCGGCCCGGTCTGAGCAGAGCAAGGGCGCACAAACAGGCGACAGGCCCCATGATGATGATATGCGCCAGCATGTGGCGCACAAACTGGCCTTCCAGCAGAACATAGCCAGACAAATAGACTGCGACAGAAAGCAACAGTCCCACCGTCAGAATGGCTGAGCTACGGTTATTCACCGGCCGTCCCCAGGAAACGTAAACACTGATTCCTGTACTAATGACTTTGCGCCTGCTTCTGTTCCGCCGGTAAGAAAATTGTGTTAACGCGGCTCCGGCCGGGTTATCAGATACGCGGCCACCCCAACAAAAAGCCCTGACACCACGACCAGCACCCAAACGTTTGCGACCCGATACATCACTACCCAGCTTACCGATAGCATCAGCACCGCGATTACTTTACTTTTGCGCGATACGGCCTTTTGCGCATCCCAGTCCGCAATCAATTTACCGAAATAGGGTTGAGCATATAGCCAACGGTGCAGGCGCGGAGATCCCCGCTGGGCAAACCATGCCGCCAGAAGAAGAAAGGGAACCGTCGGAACAACCGGCAAAAACACACCGACAATAGCCAGAGCCAGAAAGACCCAGGCCAGTAACAAAGCAAGATAGCGCACAACGACAACCACCCTCAGCAGGACGATCTGTAACCTACCACACCACCACCGATCTACAACCCATGCCTTACTGACTTAAGTCATAAGACCCACTCAGCCACGCCAATTCACCTCCTCACCTCCTGACCTCACCCCAAACCAAGAAATACCCGCCAGCCTCCGTTTGCGTGCCCGATTACGGGGCAACCCTGGCCCAAATTCAGGCTGCCACCGGCGATGCCACTCGTCTGCCGATCGGGCTTACCTGGACGATCTGCCGAAGCTGATGGGTGCCTTGCGGGTAGCTGCCACCGCGTCTGGCACTGGCCGTGCCGACATGATCAAGGATCTGAACGATCTGGCGACTCTGAGCCGGGAAGCGGCCATCGATGACAACTCCCATTCGCCCCGACACTGGATGGCCACCCTAAATAACACCCTCAACGACAGAGTCCTGCGGCGTCGCGGCCGCATTCTTGCATCTGTGTGCAATCAAACCCGGCGCGAGATACTCAATACATATGTTCCACTAATCGCTTTGAAATTTTCCTGGACTTTTGTCAGAGAAGCGTGAGGAAAGTAGCTGTATTGACTATATCGAAATCGACTACAATTCGAACCCGCTTTGCACAGCCCAAACGGCCATCCGAATTTTCCATACCACGGCTCCACACCACGGCGAGATATCCAGATTCGTGCGAAACCCAAAAGATGAACTCTTCAACGCAGATCACCTTAAAACCGGCTTGAAAGAACGGGCTGTGAAAAGTGCGGGTATCACCGTTGCTGCTCAAGTTGTCCAACTGATCCTGCAGGTGGGTTCCATCGCTATTCTGGCACGGCTACTGGAGCCATCAGACTTCGGTTTGATAGCCATGGTCACCGTCTTTACCGGCCTTGCCCTGCAATTGATGGATGGCGGCCTCTCCATGGCCACCATCCAGCGCGACCAGATCACCCATGCGCAGGTATCCAACCTGTTTTGGGTCAATGGCGCGGTCGGCGCAGGTCTGTGTCTGCTTGGCATCCTGATCTCGCCACTCGTCGCAACCCTTTACGACGAACCGCGGCTCACCCTGATTATGGCAGCGATGAGCGTCACCTTTCTGATCGGCGGATTTTCAGTTCAGCATGATGCGTTGCTTCGCAGGCAGATGCGTTTCAAAGCCATCTCGGTCATCGACATACTTTCCATGGCTTCAGGCATCATCGCGGGGATTGCAGCCGCCTTTTGGGGCCTCCAGTACTGGGCCCTTGTCATCACCCCAATTGTCACTTTTTTGGCAAAAACCATAATGCGGTGGGTGAGCGCACGCTGGGTGCCGTCGATGATGAGTCGTGGCTCGGGTGTCCGGCCACTCCTCGGATTTGGCGCAAACGTTACCGGGGCAAACTTCATTGGATACGTGGCAAACAACCTTACGCCATTTGCGGTGGGTTACGTTGGTGGCGCTCAGTCCCTGGGTTTGTTCAACCGCGCCAATGCTCTCACGTCCATTCCTTCCGGCCAGATGCTACCACCGGTCATGAGGGTGCTTCAGCCAACGCTGGCCCGAGCAGCCAACGATCCAGCGCAGCTGCGAAAAACCATTACCTCCATTATGGGAAAGCTGATCCTGGGAACCATGTTTGTCACGCTCACGATGGCTGTTCTGGCAGACTGGATTGTTGAGTTGTTCCTTGGTTCTAACTGGGACGGCGCGGTTCCGATCTTTCAAATGCTGGCCGTATTTTCGCTGGTGGAACCGATTGCCGGATTTCTGGCAGCATCCCTGATTGCTACCGGAAACGCTCAAGCTCTGCTGCGCACCAAGATCATCACCCTCAGCATTCTTGCTGTTTCCGTTGGAACCGGTGCTATCTGGGGAGCGTTTGGTGTAGTGGCTGCTTCTGCACTATCAGGTGTATTTATCCGTTTGCCCACTTTTCTGTTTTACGCCAGCAAACATTTGCCCATTACCTTCGGTGAATTCCTGAAAGCGTTAATACCACCGTCAATCTGCGCGGTGAGCACAGTAGCAATACTGCTTGGCCTGCGTCAGGTTATTCATCTGGAAAGCCCTGTGGTAGGCTTATGCGTTTTTCTCGTGCTAGCGACTATTGTTTACTTGGCGCTGTGCGTATTGATCAAACCGACCCGCCGAGAATTACTTGAAAGCATTAGCCTCCTTAAACTTTTGGTGTCCAGGAAGAAAAAGTGATTAGCAGTCATCAAGCACTGAGCGACACAGTAATATCCAATGGCTATTGTGTGGGTTGTGGTGCCTGCGCGGTACCTGAACAAAGCCCCTTCAAAATGGTAATGGATAGCTACGGGCAGTATCGGCCACACACGAATGACTCACCAGTTTTTGCCAGAACGGACAGCAGTTACGAAAAACTGTGCCCCTTTAGCGCGTCTGCACCCAATGAAGATGACATCGCCAAACAGTATTATGCCGACAACTGCGAACACCATCCGCAAGCTGGCTATTACAAGGGTGTGTATGTAGGGCATGTGGCGGAAGATGAGTTCCGTACCCGTGGAAGCTCTGGCGGTATGGGCACCTGGGTGCTCCATGAACTGCTGGACAAAAATCGGGTGGACTACGTTATCCATGTCAAATCTGAAACCGCCGATAAAGATTTACATAACATCCCCTTCACATATCAGGTGAGCGGAACACTGGACGAAGTCCGGCAAGGTGGTAAATCCCGGTACTATCCGATCGAATTATCCCAAGTACTGAAAACCGTTCGCGACCAGCCAGGACGGTACGCTTTAGTCGGCGTTCCATGCTTTATTAAGAGCGTCAGGCTGCTTCAAGCTCAGGATCCCATACTGGCAGAACGAATTAAATATTGTGTAGGGTTGGTGTGCGGCCACCTGAAAAGCGCACATTATGCGGAAAGTCTTGCCTGGCAAATGGGTATCCCGCCATCGGAGCTGGAAGCCATCGATTTTCGAATCAAGGATCCAACGCAGCCCGCTAATCGTTACAGCACCTACGCAAAAGGATCATCCGGCGAAAAAGTTGTGCCCACCAACAATCTGTTCGGAGCCGACTGGGGCGCAGGCACATTCAAATATAAAGCCTGTGATTTCTGCGATGACGTCTTTGCCGAAACGGCCGATGTGGTTCTCGGCGATGCATGGCTACCCGAGCATGTCCAGGACAGCTATGGCACCAATGTCGTGATCACCCGCAACAACGATATTCAACAGCTGATTGAGAATGCCCGTAGCGACGGCAGGCTGGCACTCGATGATCTGAGTATCGAGAAGGCTGTGCAGTCGCAGGATGCTGGATTGCGCCACAGGAAAATCTCGATAGGTTACAGGTTGCACTGTGAAGAAAAAGCGAATGCCTGGATTCCGACTAAAAGAATAAAACCAGCCAGAACATTAAATCCTCGGTACGAAATGAAACGGCAGCGGCTGAGGTCAGAGCTGAGAGACCTGTCACATCAATCGTTTCTGGCCGCAAAGAAATCCGGAGATTTATCTGTCTACACCAGCGCAATGACGCCGGTTTATAACCGTTACTTGTTGCAGAAGCGTTCGCTTTTAAGCAGAGTATATTTTTTGGTCAAGAAAAGACTGAAAGCAATGATTGGACGTTAATCCGGAATATACAATGAAGAAAATAGGGATTTTGAATTTCCAATACTCTACCCACAACTATGGCGCCGTACTTCAGGCGGCAGCATTGGAATATATCTGTCGCCAGCTTGGTCACGATGCCAAGCATCTGGATTACATGGCCAAAAGAAAAGTGACTCTAAAAGTTGCTCTCAAGAGGCGCGCGGGACAGATCCTGCGAAAAATGGGGTTAAGAAAGCCGCCTAAAGATCAGGTCTTCAACGAGGAAGCGTTTGAACAGTTCAGAGCAGCATTCCTCAACAGAACACCACGTATTAAAGCTAAAAGAGATTTCACTGACATCGCAAAAGGCTTTAATTCCGTTATTGTTGGAAGCGACCAGGTATGGCGTCCGGCGTATGCCAAAGACACCATCGCTTTTTTTCTGGGATACGTTCCGCAAGGCGTAGACAGAATTTCCTACGCGGCCAGTTTTGGAACAGAAACCTGGCAGCAAACAGAAGACACCACTTTAACGTCGCAAGTGCAGGATGAGTTGCGCCACTTCAGGGCGATCTCATGCCGGGAAGAATCGGGCGTAAAAATTTGCAAAGACATTTTCGGTGTTGACGCTGCTCACGTGCTTGATCCGCTGCTACTGGTTGACGACTCTTTCTTTGAAAAGATCATTGCGAAATCGTCGGCCGGGAAAGACGCCAAGCTGGTGTATTACAAGCTGGATCCCAGTGCTGATTTTCAGGACGATCTGGCCGTTGTTGGCGCCACGATGGGAAGCGCGGCTGTCAATATTTATCTGAAAGATTCCGCTGTTCGCGAGTACCGCGAGGTTTGGGATTGGGTAACCCTGCTTCGCAACGCCGACACGGTGGTCACCGATTCCTTTCACTGCATTTGTCTTGCGCTTCGCTTCGGCAAGGATGTGGTTCTCTGCCCCAATGAAAGCAGGGGGCAAACTCGCCTGGATAGCCTGTTCAAAAAGCTGAATATTGATGTGGAGCCACTGACCGGCAACCTTAAAACACCGATGTTCAAGTTGCGCAAGCGTGGCGATATAGAGACCATTCTTGAAAGTGAACGCGCCCACTCCATGAAATTTTTGCGGGAGGCGCTCCAATGACTGCTTGCTCAATTTCAATCATCATCCCGGCCTTCAATGTTGAGAATTATCTGGGCGCAGCACTGGACTCGATCAAGGCACAGGACCAACTGCCTGATGAAGTGATTCTGATTGACGACGGGAGCACTGATCGAACACTTGAAATAGCCGAATCCTATCATTTTCCGATTCCTTATCAGGTTGTCTCGATCCAGAATGGTGGCCAAGGTAATGCCAGAAACCTTGGAGTCAGCTTGGCTTCCTCGGAATATATTTACTTTTTCGACTCCGACGATCTGCTTACGAAAAATTGCGTCAGCACATTAAAGAAGCAGATCAATAGCAACCAATATCCTGACATCCTTCTTTTTTCGGGTGACTCGTTCAATGACAGCGAATACCAGGGCGAACGCTGGGTGAACTATCGCCGGGGTTTCTCGGGTACTTTTAATCGAGTCGAATTTCTGGACAAAGCGTCTACTCACAAAGCATTGTTCTGCCAACCTTGTTTGTACGTGTCCAGGAAATCTCTGTGGGGCCCGCAACGTTTGGCCTTCGAGGCTAGTTATCTGGAAGACGAAGCACTTTTCTTCCCTCTTCTATTTTCCTGCCATACCTTTGTTGTATTCGACGACGTGCTTTTTCTGCGAAGAAATCGCGCAGGTTCCACCATGACAATGGCGCGTAATGAAAAGCACCTGAGCGGCGCTTTGAATTGCGTGCGGACTACGCTGGAACTGTACAGCTCCAAAGGGTTGAATGATAAGGAGCGCCGGCACACCCTGAGGCGGCTTGAGTCACGTTGCATTGTCTACATATTGACGGCGAGAAAGGCGGGTTTGCCGGTGAGTGTGAACGAAATAGTGAAAGCAATAGTGAAGGCAAGAAGTGTGAGCCTGGCTGTAAAAACCTTGTTCTATGGTGTGGGCGCCAACCAGTCAACGACGTTAAGCAGCGCCGTCAGGGCACTGAAAAGAGTAGGCAAGGTGAGTAAACAGGTTTAGAGCCATGCGTTGGGCTAGCAGAATGCACCGCAACACTTCAATTTCACGACTCTGGATCAAACCCGAATACCCGAAGCTCCTGATCGCAGTGACACCCTTTCGCGAGACGTGCGGCCCATGCGATGGCTTCCTTACGAGAAGGCAGCTCAAGCACAGTGAACCCACCATTAAGCGGAGGCGCCCACGGGTAGCCTCCCTCAGCGACTGAGCCATTAGCCGAAACCAGAACAGGCGGTACTGATTCATCAATACCACCGCCAAAAACGTAGACGCCCGCTTCCTTCGCCTCGCGTATCACAGCATGTGAGTCTCGAACCACCGCCTCCCACTCACTGTTGGGCACTTTCATTGCAGCAGCGGGAAATGAAATTAGATATTTGGCCATAATCTTCTTTCTCTAAGAATTTTGTGGTTGGTGATACAGGCCATGCCTAACGCTGGAGCTACGCGGCGACGCCTCGTCAGATATTTTTTCCCAAATCGAACTAAATCCGACTTGATCCATAAGAATACTCATTTCATAAGAAATATCGGCGACAATCGCTGTATTGTCCACACCACCTAGAACGATATTGCCTTCCTCTCGATCTTTAGCCATCTCATCCAACATCTTCCAGATGAAGCGGCTTAAATTTTCTGCCTTTCTCAAGGGCCGCCACGTCAAGCGTCACCATTGTCATCATGGCTCAGCAATGAGCTCCATGAAACGCCTGGCCACAGCACTGCTGGTTGGCATCCAGATCAATCACGCTCTGAAAATCGTCTTCGAGCCAAGCTGGCCTTACATACCTAACTTGGGACGAAGCTGCCGTGAAAGCCTGGAAAAATCGGCTCCGGTAGCGGCAGTACCGCCAGCGGGTCGGCTTCAAAGTCACGGGCATCCAGAATAACCAGGTCCGTCCGATGTTCCGCGTGACGGTACACGATGGACAGCACCCAGCCTTCATCCTCTCCGGCTTGCGCATCCATCGGCACAAAGATCGGTTCCCCGATCATATCTAGTGCACCGAATTCATGCTGCTGATGACGGCCCGTATCATGGTCCAGTTTAATGATGGTGCGCTGCAACGAGGGAAAATAGCTGAAGCGATGCTCCCGCCCGGTACGTCGCGTATCGTGATTGGGAAACTCCCCCGCTTGCGCGCACAGATCTTCCATTTCCACCCGGTTGTTCGAGGAAATGCGTATCCGCGTGAGATGTCCGCCGGGTGCGGCCTCCGTCCGGAAATGGCGGAGCGCGTTGGCCACCCCGTCCCATTGCGCATGCCGGACCAGATCCACCACAACACTGTCCTGCTGTTCAAACGCATTGTTGAAATGCACGTATACCAGCGGCGGACATTCCACGATCCGCAGCTTGCCACCGTCACGCGGCACCAGCACGATGCGGGTGCCGATATCATCGCGATAACCTGAGGCCGCCTCGAACGTGGAAAGGCCCAGCAATGCCGGAATCGCCTTGATCGGATCGACGATCACCGGCGCCAACACAAACACCAGGTAGTGTTCGGTAATGGCAAAGTCATGGTTGATGTAGAGATGATCCAGCGGCACCGTGGCCAGCGTGCGCATGGCGCCGTTGGGATCAACACGATAACAACGCAGCCCCGCCCTGAAGCCCCCACTCCGCACCAGCCCGAAGTTGAATAATTCACCGGTGTTCGGATCGATGCGCGGATGGGGCGAAAACAACGAAAGCCTCGGCAGTTCGCGGTTGAACCGGGTCCGGCCACGGGTGGCCAGCGTGTCGGCATCCAGCACCCAGGGGCGGCCATCATCGCTAAGGGCCAACAGTTTCCCGGCGTGCATAACGGCGTGGGTATTGGCCCGGTCCGCCAGCAGTCGAAACGCATTGGCCAGAATACCGCCGGGCCGCTGGGAACCTAACCCGCGCATGGTTTTGCCTTGTCTTTCCGCGCGAACCTTCGGTGTTTGCACATAGCGGCTACGGTAGTGGACCTTGCCCTGCGCGAATTGGAACCGCCCCATCATGCCATCGCCGTCGAACAGATGTTGGGCTTGAAAGTCTCCCGCGTTCCAACGGGCCGGACCATTACGGAAAAGCGTGCCCTCGAGGCTGGAAGGTACCTTACCGCTCAGCGGGTTCAAGAATTCGTCTTGTTCAGCTGGAGCGCTGCTGTAAAGAGCCAAATAAGGGCTGGAAACGGCACTGGAAGTGGCTCTGGAGGCGGCAATGGCAGTCATGGCGATGGGCTCGGCAATGTAAGACTTAAGACGATTTAGTTG
>DATLII010000554.1:0-10315 GCA_035539495.1 Dongiaceae bacterium | reverse complement strand
TTTCGATGCCATCGATCGCCAGCCGGTGGATATGCTGTTTGTGCTGCTGGTGCCCAAGGCCGCTCACGAGGAACACCTGAATATCCTGGCCAGGATTGCCACGCTGTTGAACGACGACCGTCGCCGCGAAACCATCCGCCGCGCGCCGTCACCGCAGGCCATCTATGATGCGCTGGTGACACCGCTGTGATCGACGCGGCCTGCTCTTCCCCTCCGGATGCCGACTGGTCATGAAACTGGTAGTGATCAGCGGCCGCTCCGGCTCCGGCAAGACCACGGCCCTGCACGTACTGGAAGATATCGGTTACTACTGTGTCGACAATCTACCGGTCACCCTGCTGCAACATCTGATGCAGGAATTGAAGCACTCCAATCCTCCCGTAACCCTGGCCGCCATCGGCATCGACGCCCGCAACACTGCCCGCCAGTTGCAAAAGCTGCCCAACGTGCTGCGGGAATTGATCAAGGACGGCGTGGAAAGTCAGGTGATCTACCTGGATGCCGACGACGAGAGCCTGATCAAACGTTTCAGTGAAACCCGCCGCAAGCATCCGGTCAGCAACGACACCAATACCCTGCGCGAAGCCATCGAGCGGGAGCGGGAAATGCTGAATCCGGTGGCATCCAGCGCCAGCCTGATCATCGATACCAGCACCCTGACCCTGCATCAGCTGCGGGATCTGATCAAAGTGCGGGTGGGTGAAGCCGCCGACACCATGGCGGTGCTGGTGGAATCCTTCGGTTTCAAGAACGGTATTCCCAAGGATGCCGATCTGGTGTTCGACGTGCGCTGCCTGCCCAATCCGCACTGGATCACGCATTTGCGCGCGAAGACCGGCCTGGATCAGGAAGTGCAGGAATTCCTGGCAGAACATGAAACCGTGGGGGAAATGATTGCCGACATTCAGGCTTACCTGGACAAGTGGCTGCCCCGCTTTGCCGCCAACAATCGCAGCTATATGACAGTGGCGATTGGCTGCACTGGCGGCCAACATCGCTCCGTGTACATCACTGAAGTGCTGCTACCTTATCTGCGGCAGAGGTTCAGTAATGTTCAGGCTAGACATCGCGAGCTGTAACTTGCGATACTCTCTACCGATTTTCCGACGCCTACCTTCTCCATGGAACTGAAAAAACAGCTCACCATCATCAACAAGCTGGGCCTGCATGCACGCGCTGCGTCGAAGCTGGTGGCAACGGCGTCGAAGTTCAATAGCACCGTCCAGATCAATCGCAACGGCCAGCTCGCCGATGCGAAGAGCATCATGTCGGTGCTGATGTTGGCTGCCAGCAAGGGCACGGTGCTGGATTTCACCGTGACCGGACAGGACGCCGAGCAGGCATTGGCGCAGATCGAAACCCTCATTAACAATCGCTTCGACGAAGGCGAGTGATCCATCCCACGACACCGCCAGCCAGACTACCCGCCGGCATTCATCAATCCAAACTGCCCGACCTACACTGCCTGACCTAAACTGAAGGAAACGCCGCCTTGCGGCCGCAGCAATGAGTTTCCCCATGGCGAAGAGTGCGAACCTCGAAGTACAGGATCAGCTCCAGACGTTCCGTGACGCTCTGGATACCGGTGCGTTTGCCGACGTGCGCGCCATGCTGCGAGGTATGTCCGCCGCCGAGATCGCCCACCTCATCGAATCCTCACCGCCGCGGGAACGCAACATCCTGTGGCAGTTGCTGCACAAGGATGACGAAGGCGAGGTGCTGCAGTACCTGAACGAAGAAATTGCCGCGTTTTTCCTGCGTCACCGCGACGCCGAGGAAATTATCAGTGCGGTGGAAGGTTTTGACGCCGACGACTTCGCCGACCTGCTTCAGGAACTACCGCACAAGGTGATGCGGCGCGTACTGCAGTCCATGGACGAGCAGAATCGCCATCGCATCGAGGCGATCCTGTCCTTCCCCGAGGACACCGCCGGCGGTCTGATGAATACCGACATCATCACCATCCGGCCGGATATCTCGCTGGATGTGGTGCTGCGTTATCTGCGTCGCCATGAATCGCTGCCTGAAGCCACCGACACCCTGCTGGTGGTGAACCGGTCCGGCAAATTCGTCGGCACGCTGCCGTTAACCACGCTGCTGGTGAAAGACCCGTCCATGCTGGTACGGGAAGCCATGCTCACTGACGCCACCGCCATTCGCGCTGATCAGTCAGCCCGCGACGTGGCCTCCATCTTCGAACGGGAAGACCTGGTGAGCGCGCCGGTGGTGGACAGCCAGGGCGTACTGCTGGGCCGGATCACGGTGGACGACGTGGTGGACGTGATTCTGGAAGGCGCCGACCACTCGCTGATGAGCATGGCGGGTCTGGATGAATACGAAGACACGTTCGCGCCCGTGCTGCGTACCACCCGCAGCCGCGCTATCTGGCTGGGCATCAACCTGGCCACTGCATTTCTGGCCTCGGCAGTGGTGGGCCTGTTTGAAGATACGTTGGAAAAAGTAGTGGCGCTGGCGGTGCTGATGCCTGTGGTCGCCAGCATGGGCGGCATCGCGGGAACGCAGACGCTGACCCTGGTGATTCGCGGGATGGCGTTGGGCCATGTCGGATCCGCCAATGCCCGCTGGCTGTTGAGCCGGGAATTGGGCGTGGGGCTGCTCAATGGACTGATGTGGGCGGTCGTGGTGGGTGGCGTGGCATCGGCCTGGTTCGGCGATTACAACCTGGGCCTGGTGCTGGCCGCCGCCATGATCATCAATCTGGTGACAGCAGCGCTGGCTGGCGCTGCGCTTCCCATGACATTGCAGAGAATGGGGATCGATCCAGCGTTGTCCGGCGGTGTGATTCTGACCACACTCACCGATTGTGTCGGTTTCTTTTCATTCCTGGGGCTGGCGACCTTGATGTTCGCCTGATGCTTACCTGACGAATTCATCGAGAAAAACTATGGTTTTGATTGAAAAATCAAAACCGGCCGCAGCCGCCAACCTCTGACATCCGTTTCCTTAATCTGCTAAAGTCTGCCGTTCTGCAACCTGTTCAAGACCCAAACAAGAGAGGGACCAACTCATGGCATTCACACTTCCTCCGCTGCCCTACGCGAAAAACGCGCTGGCACCGCACATCTCGGAAGAAACGCTGGAATTCCACCACGGCAAGCACCACAACGCCTACGTGACCAACCTGAACAACCTGATCCCCGGCACTGAGTTCGAAGGCAAAAGCCTGGAAGACATCATCAAGACTTCCAGCGGCGGCGTGTTCAACAACGCAGCGCAGATCTGGAATCACACCTTCTACTGGCACAGCCTGAGCCCCACCGGTGGCGGCGCTCCTAAAGGCGCAGTGGCTGACGCCATCAACAAGACCTGGGGTTCCTTCGATAAATTCAAAGAAGAGTTCAACAAGTCGGCTGTAGGCAACTTCGGTTCCAGCTGGACCTGGCTGGTGAAGAAGGCCGATGGCAGCGTGGCGATCGTCAACACCAGCAACGCCGGCACCCCGATCACTGAAAAAGGCGTTACTCCGCTGATCACTGTGGACCTGTGGGAACACGCTTACTACATCGACTTCCGCAATCTGCGTCCGAAATACCTGGAAGCATTCTGGGCTCTGGTTAACTGGGATTTCGCCAACGCGAACTTCGCCAAGTAAGCAGTCAGACGCACCTGTTGGATATCAATACGTTCAGCCTCCTCAGCTGACGGAACGCCGGCCCTACAAGGCCGGCGTTTTTGTTTGGACGTGACGTTGAGGCGCGTCCGGAATAGCCATCAGCCATCCAGACGCAGGCTGCCGAGGCTGGCAAACACGGCGCCGATATCCTCCGGTGGTAGTGGCCGGAACAGCAGAAAACCCTGCACATAATCGCAGCCGATGCCTTGCAGAAAGTGCAGCTGATCCCAGGTTTCCACGCCCTCTGCCACTACTGTCAAATGCAGTTCGTGCGCAAGTTTCACCACTGACGCGGTGATGGTTTTGCTTTCTTCGTCGTGGGGAATTTCGCGGATGAACACCTGGTCGATCTTGAGCCGATCCACCGGCAGGTTTTTCAGATAATTCAGCGATGAAAAACCCGAGCCAAAATCATCCAACGCGATGGACACACCCAGCTCCTGCAAGGGCCGCAACGCCTGGGCGCCGCTTTCCAGATTATCCAGCAGCGTGGTTTCGGTAATTTCCAGTTCCAGTTGCGATGGATCCAGACCGGTGTCCTGCAGCGCCTGTTGTACCTTCTGCACGAAATCCGCCGCCTGCAGTTGCCGCGCGGACACATTCACCGACATCACTACTGGCACGTTGCTGTCCATGAATTGACGGGCCTGACGGCAAGCCTGTTCCATCACCCAATGCCCAATCGGATTGATGAGGCCGGATTCTTCCGCCACCGGGATAAACAGCGCTGGGCTGATCAGGCCGCGCACCGGATGTTGCCAACGCAACAATGCCTCCAACCGCAGGTAAGCATTCGCGCCCAGGCAAATCTGCGGTTGGTAGACCAAATGCAATTCACCACCGGCTAACGCATTGCCGAGATCTTTCTGAATCAACGTGCGGCCGATAAAGACTTCGTCCAGACTGCGATTAAACAACTGGTGCTGATCACGGCCGCGCTGCTTGGCATGGTACATGGCCAGATCCGCGCGCTTCATCAGCCCCACCGCATCGTTACCGTGCTCGGGAAAACAGGCGATGCCCAAACTGGCGGTGACATTGAGCGTGTGACCATCCACCACCAGCGGCTGACGCACAACCTTCAGCAAACGCTCTGCAATCGGTACCGGATCAGGCTGCCGTTGCGCCGTTCGCAGCATCAGCGCAAATTCGTCGCCACCCAAATGCGCAATGAAATCGGTTTTCTTGATGTTGCGCCGCAGCCGCGATGACAATGTTCCCAGCAGCATGTCCCCCGCCTGATGATCCAGACTTTCATTTATGCGTTTGAAGTAATCCACATCGAGGTAAAACAGCATCAACTTTTCACCACTGGCACGACATTCATCGATAGCACGGGTGATTGCGCGCCAGAAATGGCGACGGTTGGGCAACTGAGTGGTGAGGTCGTAATCGGTGACGCGCTCCAATTCAGCGGAAGGCTCCCGCAGACCACTGATATCATTTGCCACACATACCAGATGCGTAATCTGTTGCTGCTCGTTCAGCACCGGGCCGATCAATAGACGAACCCATTTTTTACTGCGACCGGCACCGGATTCGAATTCACCTTCCCAACTGGCTCCGGATTCCATGACTCGATGAATTTCCGGATACAGCGCTTCCGCTTCGTTGACCCATTGTTGCAACAGCGATGGTTGCGTTCTCGCGCCAGCATTACCATCGGCCGGATAGATATCGAGTAACGCCTGATTCAGCAATTCAACTGATCCATCGGGGCGACACACCATCACCGCTGATGTGTGCTGCCGGATGCGCTCGGTGATACTGGCCAAGGCGTCGTCCTGGGCCAGCAGGCCTTGCAGCTGCAATTGCAATTTGCGCTGCTGTCGCTGCATCGACATTACCAGCCGCTCCTGTTCCAGTGCGATCTCACGGGCACGCTGATAGATCTGGTGGCGCGCGTCGAAACTGGCGGTGAGATCCACCAGCAACAGCAATTGACTATCCTGGTAGCGCAAGGCATAGGCTTCCAATTGATGCTGATTACCCTGCTCGTCCAATTCGGTCCATACACCCGAGCCCATACGTGAACCATTGGGATGACGCCAGAACGCTTCCGCGTCTTCCAGAAAATGCGCGACGAAGGGAAAAATAGCGGCGACATCCAGAGATCCGTCAACCGGCAATGGCGCGGAATGCATTTGCACAAACCAGTCTGGAATACGGTTTAACGCTGTCATCACCGGGCCCGGTTTGCATTCCAGCACCAGCATGCCCATATCGGAAAGCAGTTGGGAAAATAGCATCATTCAAGCCGTCATCGAGCGCAACAGCGCTTGAAAACCCTCCTCGACGTTGGCACCGGTCTTGGCGCTGGTTCGCAGCAGGGTGCAACCTTCCTGCTCCAGTTGTTCCAGCGTGTCCGTATCGATTCGCCACTGGTCGACCAAATCGGATTTATTCAGCAGAATCAGTGCAGGCACATTGCCTAATTGATCGTGCAGTTCTTCACGCAACTGGCGCACCACGGTTAGCGTCTGCGGCCGCGTCACATCCACCACGAACAAAACACCTGACACACCGCGCAGGTAACTACTGCGGAATTCGGTAAATTCGTCGCGCCCTTCCAGATCCCAGATAATCAGTTCGAATTCCTGGCCGTCCAGACTGAGCTGCTTTTTGCTGATCATGACGCCGATGGTGGTCTGGTAAGTTTCCGAGAAAATACTGTGCACGAAGCGGCGCACCAGACTGGTTTTGCCGACGGCGAAAGCCCCCATCATGCAGATTTTCTTCACGACCATCGCAACGGCACCCCTGCCCGCGTCATTCGGTTTTGTTCAGTGCTGTATCCGACGGTTGAGCGTAAATCACCTGCAGAGCCACGAAGCGCTTCTGCGGTGGAGTGAGCTGGCTTTCCCCCAAACTGCCGACGCCCATGGCCGTCACCAGCATTGGGTTGATGCCATTGGCTACGAAAAAATGCCGCAGTTGTTCCGCGCGATCACGACTCAGGCGAGCGTTGCGGGCGTCGGTGCCAGTACTGTTGGCATAGCCATGCACCAGAATCTGCAAATGCTGTTGATCCAGCGTGTTCGCCAGTGCGAGCAGATCACGCAGTTGCACCAACACGCGAGCAGCTTTGGCGGCTTCCTGCTCGTCTAACAACGCCGCATCTTCTGCAAAATAGAATCGCTGTTGCTGAATACTGTCCACCAGATCCTGCCAACGTTGCCAATCCAGAGCGCGCTGATCGGGCGGCGGCAACAGTCGCACCCGGGTGACGTCCAGGGTACCGGCCAATTGCTGCACCCAGCCGTCGGCGCGGATTTGAGTCATTTGCTGCGCACTGAGCGCTCCGCCGATTTGCAACACGCCATCCTGCAGGCGCAAGGATACTTCCGGGCCGAGGCGATAACGGCGTTCCAGGTAAGGCAATAGCAGATCCTCCGCATTCATCGCCACCGGGGCGGTTTGCAATTGAAGATCGATGCCCAGCTGTTGCGCCAACGCCAACGCTTCGCGTGGTGGTGGTGCGCCAAATTGCGACAACAACCGCACGCGCAACTGACGACCATCCCCTGCACTGTCGAGTACCACATGCGTGGGCGATGTCTGCAACTGTTGTAAAACCTGATTCCGCTGTTGCTCGAGGTGCCATTGATATCCGCCCCACCCCATCAGTCCCAGCAACAACACGGCAATCAGTGTCAACGCCAACCACGGTTTGGACGATGCGTTTTGCGCACGCATCTGCTCGCAGAGACAATCCTGCAGCAACGGCTCAGCCTGTTGGAACGGAGTGCGATCACCATTAAACGATGCCAGTGGCTCGGCGAAGATACGGTGAAATTGCTCTAGCGTAGTTGATAGTTGCGCCGACAACGATGGCGGCGGATCTCCCAACACCAACGCTGCAATCACGGCACGCGGGCCAGCATCGACCAACAACAAGCGGTCACCAAAACGAATCCGCTTGATCTCGGCGCTGTCCTGCGCGGATTTGAACGACGTACTGACGAAATCCTTGATCGCCGTCAGCATGGCCGACACCAGTTGCGGCTCACGCAATTCGACACCGGGCGCCGTTTCCGCTTGCAGCAGAATGCCCGTATCGCGGTGAATCAACAGCACCTGTTCCACCCGAAATTGCAATGTACGCAGCAAAATGAATTGGCCGAAGGGGATGCCGGCACGCCAGGCCTGCACCCGCCACCACCAGGATTGCGGGCTGAAACTGCGCTCCAGAATACGATTCAGGGATTCCACCATGTCCGCCAGCGCCGTGCGCACAGCGGCACGAATGGAAGGGCCGATGATGGGGGAGATCACGCGCGCCAGTTTTACCGGATCGCGTCGGATAGAGGTGTCGAGCACATCGTCGATGGCGGGCGCCAACGCATTTTGCACACCTTTGTCTTGCTGGCTGCGCAGGTGAATCGCTTCGGCCAATACTGTTGCGACGCGCCGGGTTTCATCGGCGTCGCGAGCCTGGCGAATGGCACTTTCATAGTCAGCACCCAGAATCAGCGAACGCAGACGCTCAACGGCGGCGGCGCTCTGTTGATCAGTGCTGCCATCCATCTTGTCTGCGTCGGCAATCGGGCGAATGTTATCCGCTACGTCGCCTTCCATAACGACCTTTGCCATGACGGCACACCTTACGCGTCAGGCGTCCTGGTTCAATTCAGTCGCCATGCGATCCAGCAGATTGGCCAGAATTTTCCGGTCAGCCTTGCTGTCGCGCAATTCCACTTGAGTCTGGTTCAGACGCTCCAGCAATTCCTGGGATCGGTTGCTGATGGATTCCTGCAACGTGCCAGCCATATCCGACAATTGCTGCTGCAATACCTGCTGCAAGGATTGGTCGCTGCGATCCGCGTCCTGACGCAGGCTAGCTATGCGCCCGCTCAATTCCGATTGCGAGGCCGTCAGCCGGTTTTCCTGCTGTCGATTCAATTCCTCTACTCGCCGGTTCAGTTCGTCCAGACGGTTGTTGAAGTCCCGCCGACTCTGTTCCAAATGCAAGGTGAAACGACCCGCTAGCGTGTCGATACGATCCAGCAGTTCCCGCTGCAAAGCATTGACGCCGCTCTGAATTCCTCGCATCTGCTCGCCAAAAAGCAGATCGCGGATTTCCGCCAGCTGGCGTTCGGGCGCAGGTAAGGTGGCGACCGGATCAGGCACGGCGCTCGCGAATAAAACGGTGGTAGAAGCGGATTCGACTCCGATGGAGTCGGGTGTGGTTTGGGTGTGTGCAGACATGTCAGCCTCCTGCTTCATGGCCCTGCCGATTGAGTATTGTTGTTCTTATTCCACTGCTGCTTCCAACTGCGTGAAGTCCTCCAAGCATGGCATAAAAACCGGTATTGGCAACAGTTGCCCTTGAGCATCGGCGTTGTTCTTACAAAAAACCCGGTTATAGCCGCTGCAAATTCTAACGACTGTACTACTACTTATATGGACGTGTTCGCAGCGTTTATAAAATTCAAGGAGCAAAGGAATGAAAACAAGAGTATTAAAGGCAGGGTTCGCGGTGTCTGCGCTAGCGCTCGCAGTGTCGCCAGCCATTGCTACAGAACTCCGGTTTGACGGGTTCGCTTCGTTCGTAGCAGGGCAAGTATTGGATAAAGATGAATTGCTCGTCGATCCACAAACCGGTGACACAGTGCCGTTTCGAGGCTATGACGAGCGGCTTAGCTTTCAGCCCAATAGTTTGTTCGCGTTACAGGTCCGGGCAGATCTACAGGAAAAACTCTCGGCAACGGCCCAAATCATCGCCAAAGGCCAGGATGATTATGAAGCCAAGTTTAACTGGGCTTATCTGGCCTACCAACTCACTAACGAATTAACAGTGAAAGCGGGTAGATTCCGCACCCCGCTGTTCCTCTACTCCGACTTCCTGGATGTCGGTTACGCCTACCACTGGATTTCGCCGCCCGATGGCGTCTACAACTTATCCGGCTTTGATTCCAGCGACGGCGTGATGCTGGAGTGGCAGACTGAATTTAGCGGATTCGTTTCAACCGCAACAGTGGCCACCGCGCGTACAACCGCAGACATCGATGGTGGCACACTGGATTCCGTCAACGGCCTAACCGCCACCTGGAACCTGAACTATGACTGGTTCACGTTTCATATTGCGCATTCGGAAGCTGATATCACCATCGACAATCCACAGATCAACCAGTTGGCAGCAGGATTGGCTCAGACCACCCTAGTAAGCCAGAATGCCATCGATAACATGCTGTTTGATTCTGACAAGGGCACTTTCGACGGCGTCGGCATTAGCGTCGACACTGGCAGAGTGTTCGCCGTGGCCGAATATACAGAAACAGCTTCTGAAGACACCTTCTCGGCGGACCCCACCCAAAACTGGTACGTTTCCGGTGGCGCCAGGTTCAGCAAATTAACCGCTTACTTAACTTATGAACACAAAGAAGGCGACTTACAGGAAGATGCGTTAACTGAGATAACAAGTCGGTTGGACCCCGCTATTGCAGCGCTGCAGGCAGGCTTGCCAGCAACTGCGGAGCAATATGCTCAATTAGCGGGGCTGCGAGGTGGCGTGGCTCAAATCTTCGCGCAATCCGAAACTGACACAGACACCTACAGCGTAGGACTCCGCTACGACTTCCACCCATCCGCTGCAATGAAGTTCGAATACATCCAGCAGGATGACAAGATCAACGAAGTCGAGCCGGCCGCAGTTGCCGTCGCAATTGACCTGGTGTACTG
>DATLII010000553.1:0-3713 GCA_035539495.1 Dongiaceae bacterium | reverse complement strand
GCACTGTGCATCCGCAATCGGTGGATGCTTTTTTTGCAGCGGCCAAGGAAAGGGGGCTGCGCATGATCGCGGGCAAAGTGCTGATGGACCGCAACGCACCGGACGAGCTACTCGACACCGCGCAAACCGGTTACGAGCAATCGAAAAAACTGATCGAGCGCTGGCACGGCGTGGATCGATTGCAATATGCGGTGACACCGCGTTTCGCGCCAACGTCCACGCCAGAACAATTGAAGCTGGCGGGCCAGCTTTTAAAGGAATACCCGGACCTGTACCTGCACACGCACCTGGCGGAAAACCACGGTGAGGTGAAATGGGTGAAGGAATTATTTCCCACTGCAAAGCACTATCTGGACGTTTACGAACAAGCAGGTCTGGTCGGCCCGCGTAGTGTGTTTGCGCACGGCGTGCATCTGTGTGATGAGGAATGTGAGCGTTTGGCCGAGGCCAAAGCAACGGTTGCGCATTGTCCCACGTCCAATCTGTTTTTGGGTTCGGGCTTGATGGATCTGGCGCGCCTGCGCCAGCACGGTGTGGGCGTGGCGCTGGGTACCGATGTGGGTGCCGGCACCAGTTTCTCACTGTTCAAAACCATGGATGAAGCCTACAAGATCCAGCAATTGCGTGGACAAAAGCTGGACCCGATGCAGGCATTTTATTTCGCCACGCTGGGCAGTGCCACGGCGTTGAAGCTGGACCATTGCATCGGCAATCTGCTGCCCGGTAAGGAAGCGGATTTTTCCATTCTGGATCTGGATGCAACGCCGTTGCTGACGTTCCGTTTGCAACAATGTCGTGACGTGCGTCAGTTGTTGTTCGTGCTCAATACGTTAGGGGATGATCGATTGGTGCAGGCCACTTATGCGCTAGGAAAATGCGTGCATCGGCGTGGTGGGCATGGGTGAACGTGCTGCGTCATTGTTGCTTGTTCAGTGACGCGGGTTTCAAAAAAGCCCAAACGGTTTCATTGATGCGCGGCGCATCCGCGTAGTACCAGTGATTATGGCGTTGCAGCACGAACAGGCGTGCATCGAAGCCGCGTGCATCCAGCCAGCGCGTAGTGTCGCGGGCGGAGGCAATCGAAAAAATCGCATCGTTATCGCCCAGGAAAATTGCCAACGCTGGCTGCTTTGCCGGCAAAGGTACAGCTGCGGCAGGCGGTTTCGGTAACGACGCCGCATGCGCAGCAACCCGCGCAAATGTTTGCGGATTTTGTGCGGCCAATACGATGGCAAGTTTGCCACCGCTGGAATGCCCGAACAGATACCAGGGCCCCGCCACAATGCCTTCCTGCGTCGCCACCTGCTGTACCAGTGCCTGAATGAACCCCAGGTTATCCCGGCGCATATCCCAATCCTGATTGATGCCATCGGGCGCGATAACAACGAAACCGTGTTGCGCTGCCAGCGGCGCCCAGCTGTCCAGCATCGAAGCGCCCGTGCGCCCAGCACCATGCAGTGCAATCAGAACCGGCACTGGATTCTGCCGGCGCTTTGGCACGAAGCGGTAATAGCTGCGCTCCAGCACCGCGTGCACAAAGCGAAGACGCTCAGATTCCGCGACGGTCGGGCGATAGTCAAACGCGGGCAACGTCATGCTTTTCAGTTGCAGATCAAGGCGCATTTCGCTGGGTTGCGCAAGTGCTGGCGTCACCCATAACGTTGAGGACAACAAAACGAAAAGCAGCAAGATGATGATAAGGGGCAAGCGCAGTTTCCTCGGCGACAGTGCTATGCTATTGCTATCAATGCAAACGTAGCGATTGTCCTGTGTGGAGCGCCATCATGTCCATCCAATTTCCCGCCGTCGATCCCGATGGTCTGCTCGAATATTCCGTTGTCTTCACCGACCGTTCTGTCAATCACATGTCGCAACTGTTCCAGCAGGCCATGCGCGATATTTCCACCACGTTGAAAGAGGTCTACCGCGCCGATGCGGTGGCGGTGGTTCCGGGTGGTGGCACCTACGGCATGGAGGCAGTGGCGCGCCAACTGGCGGTCGACAAGCACTGCCTGGTGCTGCGCAATGGCTGGTTCAGCTATCGTTGGAGCCAGATTTTCGAGATGGGCAAAATTCCCGCGCGGGAAACGGTGATGAAGGCGCGGTTGTCGGCGGAGGGCCCGCAGCAACCGTTCGCGCCTGCGCCGTTGGAAGAAGTGGTGCAGACCATTCGCCAGGGAAAACCGGATCTGGTATTCGCGCCCCATGTGGAAACTGCGTCGGGCATGGTGTTGCCGGAGGAATACCTGCGCGCAGTCGGTGAAGCAGTGCATGCGCACGGTGGTTTGTTCGTTTTGGATTGCGTGGCGTCGGGTGCGCTGTGGGTGGATATGAAATCCGTCGGCGTGGATGTATTGATCAGCGCGCCACAAAAAGGCTGGAGCGCGTCACCTTGCGCCGCACTGGTCATGTTGGGAGCCGAAGCGGTAACGCGGGTGGAAAACAGCCGCAGCAACAGTTTCGCCTGCGATTTGCTGAAGTGGCTGCAGATCATGCGCACGTATGAAAGCGGCGGCCATGCCTACCACGCCACGCTGCCCACCGATGGTTTATTGAAGTTGCACGACGCCATGACGCACACACGAGCGTTTGGCTTCGATCTCGCTCGCGACCGGCAGTGGGAGCTGGGTGGTAGGGTGCGGGCGATGCTGGTGGAAAAAGGCTTTCCCAGTGTGGCGGTCGCCGGTTTTCAGGCGCCAGGTGTTGTGGTGAGTTACACCAGCGATCCGCTCATCCACAATGGTAAAAAATTCCTGGAGCAAGGATTACAGACCGCCGCCGGTGTGCCCCTTATGTGCGATGAGCCGGCGGACTTTCGCAGTTTTCGTGTTGGCCTGTTCGGCCTTGATAAATTGTTCGATGTCGATGCCACCCTGCAGCGGTTGCGGCAGGCGCTGGAGGCGATGCCGGCCTGAGCACGCTTAACTTTATAGAGCTATTGTCAGTCGAAAAGCGTACGATGGGGATTGCACATTCAAAAGGGCTGATTCCCACGATGCTTTCTGACAACAAAAAACCAGCTAAATCAAAGCTAAAAGACCAGACTCGGCAGGATTCCAGCGAGACCATTGCTGAACAGACCAAGGCTTTTCTGAAAGCAGGTGGGCAGGTGGTTAAGATTAACGCCGGTGTCAGCGGCAAGCCATTCATCCCCACCAAAAATCGTTAACCTGTCATTTTCGTCTCTTTCGGTAGCGCCCTATCGACTGACGGCTCCCTAACGGCGGCACTATGCCGCCGTTTTCAATTGCGCCAGATGCCGCTCCCGCAGCAGCAGGAATAACGGGAACGCGAATGCCAGCGCGATACCCAGCGTCAGGAATGGAAAAGCAATCCAGCCTTTCATTTGCAGGCGCTTCGCTTCGATATTGGACCAGGTGAGAAAGGCGATCGCTGCGATGGTCACGTCCCAGGCGATGGAACTCGCGGCGTGGTTGACAAAACAGTCGGCGATGAACTGGTCCAGCGCCAGCGAGCCATGCGCCATTGCGAATTGGATATTGTGATACCAGGTCAGCGTGATCCCCAGCAGAGCCAGCACGCCGTAGATGATTTGTTTTTTCATTTTATTTTTCCCCTGAAGCGCCAATCTTGCGCCTGTTGATCCTAGCGAAGCCTGAGCTAATCGCACAATGGCGATGGACGCCACACGGTTGTGAGTTTGGGACAGTGTGGATTAAGGACTGGGTGGGTTAAGGACAGTGTGAAATAGC
>DATLII010000552.1:0-7917 GCA_035539495.1 Dongiaceae bacterium | reverse complement strand
CGCCCAGCCACTTGGTGAAGGTGTAGGTATCGTTCCAGCCGAAGCGATTGGATTCCTCGATGCCCAGTTCCGTCAGCGCCAGCTCACGGGCTTTTTTGTCCTGGTTTTTAGCTTGCGCGGTAGCGATCTGGTGTTGCAGCCGCTCGATGACGGGGCCAACCTCAAAATAACCCTGGGCGTTTTGTTTGACGCCGTTCAGCTTCGGCGCCGAGATGCTTTCCGCAATCAACCCGGTATTGAAACCATTCACGTAGCAGGTGGAGACGTGCACCATGGGAATCTGCTTCACTTTCACCAGCTTGATCAGCGTATGCAGGCTGAGGGTGTTGGTGAGCAGGGCCTGATCCAATGGTTCACGGAAATTAACGCTGGCGGCTGAGTTGATCACCAGATTGACCTTCTGGGCCAGGCTGTTGAATTCCGGATCGCTGAGGCCAAAATTGGGCTCAGTGAGTTCACCGCTGACGAAGCTTAGTTTCTCCCGGCACAGCTCGTCGAAGTACGCCGGGCTTTTGTTTTTCAGTGTGTCGAAAATACTGGAAGTAGCGACTTCATTCCAAAAGCGTTCTGCTGCCGAAGGATTGTTGGCGTTGCCACGAATCAGCAAATAGATCTTGCCGATGGTGGGTACGTCCCTTAGCAGCTTTTCCAAGATGACCTTGCCGACAAATCCTGTTGTCCCCGTGATTAAAACATTCTGACCGCTGAATGCTTTTAAAGTGGGTGAGTTAGCGAAATCCATTGACCTGCTCCTTGCTCCGGTTTGGCTGCGACACAATATAGACCATGTTCGGACTCAGCAAGAATCCGACCATCTACATTATGAAAGCGAATGTTTCCATTTTGTGTGTTGTCGGGAGGGAATGTTCCGAACCTGGGTCAGTAAAAATGTGCCTTTGTTTGTGGCATCTGGTTATATGGTGCACGGGCCTGTAGCGCGATTTGATCTATTTTCTCCGAGATGTCTATTTTTCTAGCGCTGATCTGGGGAAATTGGTTGTCTCAACGACAATGGATTTTTTTCCGCTGCGTCATCAATTGATTTTTTCTGCACTGCAAGAGCACAGGCAACGGCGGATCAGCCTTTTAGTTGTGCAGGCAGCATATTGAGCGGATGCATTGAAAATGTGAAGGCAATTTATTTTTTCGCGAATGTGTCATCGTTCGATGGCATACAATGTCGAAAATGGGGTTCAGGAATAAAATTCAGAAATAAAGATTGAGCTGAAAGAAATAATCCTCGTTGTCGTAGGTGGCGACACCATCCTCATCGTCCAATATGCGAGCGCCAGCGCGCAGCTCGGAGTAGGGCAGCGGAAACCATTCCCAGATCAGACTGTTGCGGGTACGTGGATTGTCATCGTCGGCATCGCTTTCCAGGCCTTCAGTGGTCAGCTTCAGGTTATGGCCTTGCAGAATTTCGATGTCGACCTCCACTAGATAGAGGCGACTGGTAATGTCGGGTAGATCGGGGGCGTTAGCAGCTTGGTCCAGTACATGATCGAATTCCACCAGCCAAACTGCACGACCGGTGCGCAAACCGGCAAACAGATTGGCCATGTCGCGATCGCCTTCGCTGCCGTCGTTGCGATTCAGGCTGACACCCAGGCGCCAGTTCGGCCAAAGAGTTTCCAGGCGCGCACTGATCTGTTTGCCTTGATCATTTTCGCCAGCGCCGCTTTCGCCGTTGGTGATCGCCAGTTGCCCTTGCCAGTGGCTGCCCAGGTAGCCCAGCTCCATTCCATCATCAGGATTATCGAAATTAATGCCGGTAAAGCTGCGTATCAGCGCACCGTCATCCTCCAAACGCCATCCATAAGGCAGAAACAGACGGCCGGCCTTCAGGTACAGCGAACCGGGCAAGCGTAGCAGCGCAAACGATTCACGATTGCTGGCGCCTTGCGGCCCAAGCCGTTCATCCACATAGAGTTGTAGACGGTTGGGCAGCAGATCCACGGTAAGAAACAACAGGGAACGATCAGACTCGAAGCGATTGCTGTCTTCGCTTTCCGGCAGATTCGTGCTGCGCAGACTGGTGCGAAGATTGCCGCCGATGCGCAGCCGATTTCCCACTTCACCTTGCCAGGGCGTGCTGCCGGCGGATTCAAATTCCTGGGCGAATGATTGCAGGGACGGATTGTTGTCCACCAGCGTGGCTCGGGCCCATTGATAAGCAAAGGGCGTGCGTTGGCCGCCGCCGGTGGGATTGGTATGGCACTGCGCACAGGGTAATCCGCTGCGCATGGCCAGAAAGGGTTCGGCCCGGGCCGGTACACTTGCCGATAAAACAGCGCTCGCCAACAAAACATAGCAACTCAGTATCAGCAGACCATATCTGTACTCGGTCCGGATTCCTTTCATCCTGCTGCCCTCAGCTGTTCCTTCAATTATTAAGAGCGCCGTTGCTGATCCATTGCCGGATCACGTTGATTTCGCTCTGGGACAGATAAGGCCCTCCGGCTGGCATGCGCTGACCCACGGCCGCGGTGCCTTCCAATTTCTGAATGATGTAGCTGTCGTCGGGATCGCCTGGCAGCACCCGTTTCAGTGATGGCACTTGACTGGAGTTCACATTCACCAACAGGTTGAAAGCATTGGTGTCATTTAATCGCAGGCCGGCCGGCGCAGTGCCGGAACCTGTGTGGCAAACAGAACAGATGGGGGTAAAGATGTTGGTTTGAATCGAGCTCAGCGTGGGTTGCAAGCCACCACCGCTGGCAGTGACAGTAAAATCACGCTGATAAGTGCCGCCTTCACTGCCATTGCCGTCGCCATCCAGGCTGGCACCTTCTACCGACATCAAGCTGTCACTGACGATGAGCCGATACGCATCATCGGGCCCGGCGTTGCCGCTGATATCCAATTGCACGCGGCTGCTGGCGCTGCTATCCACTTGCGCCTGCCCGATATTCACCGCCACTTCGTTGCCACCGGTGAAATCACCGTCGCCGCCGGCACGCGTCAGCGTGAAAGCACCCACATCGACGCTGGCGGGATCCACTTCGGAATTGAATTCAAGCAATACTGTGCTGGGCAGTGCGGCGATAGTGGAATTGGCCGCCGGTGTTTGCGCATTGATCTGGAACGATGGTAACGGAACAATTTGCGCCGGCTCGATCTGGCCGCGCACTTCGCCATCCGCATGGGCGGGCGTGTGCACGTTCAGGTACAGGCCAGCAGCACGCAGGCGATTGTATTGCGCCAGTGTCAACACACCATCATCGATTAACCAGTGGGCGGGATCGGTGCTGTCCTGCGTCAGATCGATCACAGGGTCGCCAGTTGCGCCGGCAAAACCGGCATGCAGGTGCGCGGCCGTTGCGTCATCCAATCCCGTGCCATACAGATGCACATTCAATTCGCGAATGCTGTGATTCAGAGTAACGGCTGCCCAGGCGCTGTTACTGGTAGTGACAGGTGGCACTTCCTGTGCGCCGGTCAGATTTACGCGGATCATTTCCACACCCTCGGGCAATAATTGCGCGCGCAACTCTCCATCGGGATAAGTGCCGCTGTGAACATTGACGTAAAACTCACCTTCCAATAACTCTTCCAGATCTTCTTCTTCCAAAACGGTATTAGCGGGAACGTTCCAGGTATTGCCGCTATTTTCTAAACCGATTAACACTGGGCCGTTTTCGCCGGCGTAACCGGTGTGAATGTGAGCCATACTGGCGTCAGTGATTGTGGTGGTGACAGAACCGGACATTGCGCGGGTGTCGAGATTGATCTGCAATGTGCCGCTGCCCGTGGCGGTGGATGTGACGGGTGGTACTTGTTGGTTGCCACTGAGGGTGACCGGTAGGGTCAACATGCGAGGTTGGCTGGGTGGTTGTGAATTGCGGTTGGTGCCGCCGTTGTTGTTGTCGCTATCTAAAAAGCAGCCGCCTAACAGCAAGGCGGACAGTGTCACCAATCCAAAGAGTAAGCGTAGAATTCCTGAAGAAGTCGACATGGGTTACGTCCTGTTCAACAAATGGCGATGAATGCTGTCTTCCTGAGCAATGCCAGCGTCGATCTGGCAGTGGAGTAAGTGCGTGGGACCTGTAACCCGGTTCAACATTGGTTGGTGCTAAATTTTGTTGATGTCATTGAACCGTTTGTTGCGGGACCTGCACATACAAAGGCCTGCTACTACAGGCAGCAGGGGCTCGACTCATAAGGAGCCTGACTCATAAGGAGAGTGCTCAGTGCAGCAGGATGCAATGCTGAAAGCGTTGTTAGAACGAACCGCTGAAGGCGAAAAGGCGGCGTTTCAGGCGTTGTATCGCGCTTTGTATGCGGCGCTGCTGCGTTTTCTATTTCGTGCAACCGGTTCAGTGCCGGACGCGGAAGATCTGGTCAATGAAGTCATGTTGGTGGTGTGGCGCAATGCCGGTCATTTTCGCGGCGAGTCACAAGTCACCACCTGGATATTCGGCATTGCCAATCGGATTCTGAAACGCTGGCGGCAACGGCAGCAGGTGCGCGCAAAGGGGCAAGTTCCACTGGAACAGGCTGATGAACTGGAAATGGAAACTGCACCAACACCGATGGAATATTGGGTGGAGCAGCGCAGTCTTGCCGAGGGACTCAGCCAATTGTCGGCGGACCAACGCAAAACGGTGGAGCTGGCGTATCTGTTCGGTTATTCCTGCGACGAAATCGCCACCCTGATGCAGTGCCCCGCGGGTACGGTGAAAACCCGTCTGTTTCATGCCCGGCAAAAATTGCGGGATTTTTTGTTGCCGTTCGCTGGTCATTGAAAATCGAAAGATTGAGAGGAAGCCTCATGGATCATCAAGTCTGCGAAAGTTTGTTGCCGGCCTACATTCATGGCCACCTGGACCGGGAACAAGCGGTGGCAGTGGCGCAGCATCTGGTGTATTGCGTGGATTGCCAGCGATCGTTGCAGCTGGCCAATCAGTTGCGCCTGCAATTGGCAACCGAATCGGACGAACTGATTGCTGGTTTGCAGACTGAACGGATGGAGGCCAATTTCGACCGGCTATGGACTGATCTGGATGTGGAGAATGCGGGAGCCCAACGTCATTGGATGTTGCGTCGTTGGCGTATCGCCGCGCCACTGAGTCTGTGCGTGATTCTGGCGTTGCTGTGGCGTTTGCCGCTGAGCAATCCGAGCGGGGATTTTCGGACATTGGCCGAAGCACCTGCTAGCCATGAAGCGGGCCAGATTCGTGTATTGCTGGCGGATGATTTGTCGCAAGCGGATCTGCGCCGTTTGCTCGCCACAGCCGAAACTGAAATTGTGGCGGGGCCAGGTGAACGCGGTGTGCTGACGTTACGCAGCGTAGATCCAGATCATTCGCTGCAATTATTACGGCAACATCCACAAGTGTTACTGGCCGAGCTGGCCAGTTACTGATGGAGGCTTTTCACATGGCGCGCCGGAATTATTGCCTGTCGTTGTTATTGCTGATCTGTTTGAACACGGGTTGCCAGACAGCAGCGCTGCCGCCTACATCCGCCACTGTGCTGGTGACCGTGGAAGATACCGGCATCCGGCCTTCGTTGCAGCGCGGATTCCACCGCGACAGTTATGGCTTGTCGCAACGCACTCGCTACACGCTGCGACAACTGGAGCAGGACTATGGATTGCGGCAGATCGACGGTTGGCCTATCCGGGTGCTGGGCGTGTATTGCGCAGTGATGGTGGTGGAAGGCAACAATGGCCGGCAAACCGTGCTGGACCGTTTGCAGCAGGACAATCGCGTCAGTCTGGCGCAACCGCTGCAGGAATTCGACGTGCAGGCCGCCACCTATAATGATCCTTATTTTTCTGTGCAGTACCGCAATCAGACCCGTGTGATTGCAGCGTTGCATCAGCGCCTCACCGGGCGGGGTGTGAGTATTGCGCTGATTGATACGGGTATCGATCGTCAGCATCCGGATTTACGTGATGGTTTGATCGAAAGCCGCAATTTCGTCGACCAAGACCCGAGTTTCGATAGCGATATTCACGGTACCGCGTTGGCGGGTGTCATCGTGTCCCATCCCAACAATCGCATTGGTATCGTCGGTCTGGCGCCCGATGTGCGATTGTTGGCTCTGAAAGCCTGCTGGCAATCGCAGCCCAAACAGATCGCCGCCCGCTGCAATTCCTTTACGTTGGCGAAAGCATTGGCCTTCGCCATCGAACAGCACGCCGATATCGTGAATCTCAGCCTGACGGGTCCGCCGGATCCTTTGCTAAGTCAACTGGTGCAACGGGCAATTGCGGCTGGCGCAATTGTGGTGGCGGCACGAAGTGACGACGCAAGTTTTCCCGCGCGTGAACCAGGGGTAGTGGCCATCGGCCTGGAGCCGGGCGGTATTGCTCAGTCTGAACTATTGAATGGCAGTGATATTCTGAGCACCAGTCCGGGCGGCGGCTATGATTTTTTTCACGGTGTGTCGTTGTTGGCAGCGCAGGTGAGCGCGTTAACGGCACTGTTGAAACAACAGACGCCAGCTCAACCGGTGACGCCACACTGGCAGCATGATTTGCAGCAATTGATTCAACGCGATCTGGCTGTTGCGGCCCATGATTGATGGCGTTGCCGATTTCAGCGCAGATGCGTACGTCGGATTGTCGTACCAGTATATCTATCAGGGTGTCGCCCAGCGCAGCGATGATGCGGTGGCGCGCCTGGGCTTGTCATTGCAACAACGCGATGGCTGGTTTCTCGATACCTGGGGCGGTCGCACTGATACGTCGCGCTATGACGGTGGCAGCAACGAAGAAGGTGGCACCAGCAACTATTACGCCGGCAGCGACTACGCATCCCGTTATTCCCACGACAACGACGATCCGCTTTCGCGTCAGTGGGAATGGGATTTCAATGCCGGCTACAGCGATGCGATTGGCGATCAGTGGCAATGGGCCTTGAGCCATGCCTGGATTGAACGCCAACAAGACGACGAGCCGAATCAGAATTATCAGGAATGGCGCGCCAATTTATTTTTCCGAGATTCCATGTCCCTGCTGCTTTCCTACAGCGACGACTATCGCCACACTGGCTGGTCGGCGTTCACAGCGGAGTGGGGCTTATTGTTGCCGATGGGCGCTTACGTGGATTTCGACGCTGGTGCTGGTTGGGTCGATGGCATCGGCGGGCGTGACAATTATTACGGCTATGGTTGGCTGGGCCTGTCGGGAGAATTGACGGGCGATAAGAGGTCATCCGCAGCGCAAGGAAAAATATTCGGGCCGCTACAATGGCGCGTGCGCTGTTATCACAGCGGCAGCGCCGCGGATAAGGTGCTGGGAGAAGATCGCGCCGGAACCCAATGGGAAATCCTGTTTGCTATACCCCTGCATCTGCTTTCCATATCAAAATGATAGCTAAGTGCTGATTGTAATTTCACCAGTTCCGCTTGCTTCTCTTGTGCAAGTCAATGAGAGATCGAACAGAGCGCGCAATGTATTGCAACCCAAACATTGATCTACCCGCAACCCGTCGGTCGGGTTGATCTTGTTCTTCATCGTTTTTTTGGATCGAATAGGCCAACTTAAGCGTTTGTCGTTTCGAATTCTTCATCTCTTTTATTTTATACAAGGGGCGTGCATGTCTACCGGCTGGTCCCGTTGCATTTCGATATTGACACATGTCTTTGCTGCGTAAAGTCACCAAAAGCAGTCTCGTTTCCGGTGTCGGAATCTATCTGATTGCCAGCGTCATCAATGCGGCAATTCCTTTTCTCTTATTACCGGTTTTGACCCGTTACCTAGAGCCTGCGGAATATGGTGAGGTTGCAGTGTTCCAGGTCTGGGTGTCGATGATCGGTGCGCTATGCGGGCTCAGTGTTCATGGCGCGGCCGGGCGCAAATACTATGATTTCGATGAGGGATCCGAAAACCACCTTGGTGAGTTTATCGTTGCCTGTGTTTGCCTGCTGGTGCTGAGCACCGCTGCGTTGACCTTGATGGTACTGCCA
>DATLII010000551.1:0-5706 GCA_035539495.1 Dongiaceae bacterium | reverse complement strand
AGTCGGAACGGGCGCTACAGGCGGCGCGGGCCCAGCTGCAGGGCGTCATCAGCGCCGCCAGCGAATTCGCGATCATTGCGACGGATACTCACGGTGTCATCACCCTGTTCAGCGTGGGCGCCGAGCGCATGCTGGGTTACCACGCCAGCGAACTGGTGGGCATTTCCACCCCGGCGCCCTTGCACCTGGCAGAGGAAGTGGTAACCAGGGGCCTGGAGTTGAGCGCCGAATATGGCCACCCTGTCGGCGGCTTCGATGTGTTCGTGGAGCACGCCCGGCATGGCAAGGTGGACGAGCGGGAATGGACCTATGTGCGCAAGGATCGCACGACGCTGCCAGTGAAGCTGGTGGCGAGTGCGATCCGCGATGACAAAGGCGAGATCACTGGTTTCCTCGGCGTCGCCCAGGACATCACCACCCAGAAACTGGCCCAGAACACGTTAATCGCGACCAACCGGGTGCTGGAGCACCAGATTGCGGTGGCGCAGCGATCGCGGCAGGAATTCGAATCCCTGTTCTCGCTGGCTCCCGGCGCGCTGATGGTGGTGGATGCCGCTGGCCACATCATCAAGGCCAACGCCAGCGCCCATGTGCAGTTCGACTATCCCCAGGGCCGTTTGGTGGGGTTGACGGTGGAAGACCTGATTCCTGGGGATCAGCGCCTGCGTCACCGCGATTTACGGGGTGAATACATGCAAGCGCCCACGCCGCGGCTGATGGCGGCGGAACGGGTGCTGTCGGGCCTGAAGCGGGACGGCAGCCTGTTCCTGGCGGAAATCACGCTGAGCCCGCTACTGCTGAACGGCCATCCTTGCACCATCGCGATCGTGCGCGATGTCACCGAACAGCGCAAAGCGCAGGAAGTACTGGCCCAGGCCAAAGAACAGGCCGAGAGCGCCAGCCGCGCCAAGAGCGAATTCGTGGCCAATATGAGCCACGAGATCCGCACGCCGCTGAATGCGGTGCTGGGCACGGCGCAATTGCTGGACAAGCTGGCGCTGAACGATCAGCAGCGACGCTATGTGGACATGATCCGCGGTGCCGGCCAGGGTCTGCTCGGCATCCTCAACGACATCCTGGATTTCTCCAAAATCGAGGCCGGCCGCATGGAGCTGGCGCGCACGGATTTTGCGCTGGATGAAGTGCTGGGCAACCTAGCCACCCTGATGGCGCTCAATGCCGGTGACAAGGACATCGAGCTGGCCATCGGCGTAGCGCCGGGCACGCCGTCCCACTTCCGCGGCGATCCCCTGCGGCTGCAACAGATCCTGGTGAACCTGGCGGGCAATGCCATCAAGTTCACCGAGCGCGGTGAGGTGGTGGTGCGGGTGGAGTTGCAGGGGCGCCAGAATGATCAGGCGCTGCTGGCGTTCAGCGTGCGCGACACTGGCATCGGCATGACGCCGGAACAGCAGGCGCGTTTGTTCACCGCGTTCTCCCAGGCCGATACATCCATGACCCGGCGCTTTGGTGGCACCGGTCTGGGCTTGGTGATTTGCAAACGCCTGATCGAGTTGATGCAGGGCGAAATCAGCCTGAGCAGCAGCGCCGGCGTGGGCACTGAATTCCGTTTCACCCTGCGTTTGGATATCGCGCAGATCCCGCCCGCAACCCTGCCCGACACCACGCCGGGCCGCGCGCTGGTGGTGGACGACAACTTCACCGCCAGCGGCATTCTGGTGGAGCTGATCCGCAGCCGTGGCTGGCAGGCAGACAGCGTGGCATCGGTGGATGCGGCATTGGATCGGTTGCGCGGGCCGGCCAGCTTGCGCCCTGATACCGTGCTGGTGGATTGGAAGCTGCCCGGCGCCGATGCGTTGGCCCATCTGCCTGCTAGCGTCAGCACCAGCAGTTCTGCCCCAGCGCCCCGGCGGATTCTGATGGTGAGCAGTTACGGACGCGAACGTCTGCCCATTGCCGGCCGCTGGCAGGGATTGCTGGTGAAACCAATAACGGCATCTAGCCTGGCGGACGCTTTGCGGGGTGCCGAGAATCCCAGCGTCGGCCGTGCATCGGCACCGGCGCCGGACGTCAGTCTGCATGGGCTGCGCGTGCTGCTGGTGGAAGACAATCCCTTGAACCAGACCGTGGCCTGCGGCCTGCTGGAGCACATGGGGGCCTTGGTGGACGTGATGGAAAACGGGCGTCAGGCGGTGGAGTGGCTGCGGCAGCACAGCGATCAGTATCAGGTGGTGCTGATGGATGTACAGATGCCAGTGATGGACGGCTTTACCGCGACCCGCCTGATTCGCGACGAGCTGAAACTGGACCTGCCGGTGATTGCCATGAGCGCCGGTGTGATGCTGCCGGAACAGCAGCAATGCCTGGACAGCGGCATGAACGATTTCATCGGCAAGCCCATCGATTATCTGCAGATGCGCGACACGCTGGCCCGTCACGCCAAGGGCCTGCGGCGGCCCTCTACCGCTGACGTTGCACCTGCGCCGACCCCAGCCAATCCGGTGGCGGCAGCCGCGCCGGTCCTTCAGGCCAGTCAAGAAAGCCCCAACACCCTTTTTGCTCCCGATCGTTTACTGGGATTCGTGCGCGGCAAACCCGCCCGGTTGCGGGAGATCATCGGCATGATCGAAGGCGTCATTAACGCCGGTAGCGCGCCGGTGGAAGAAGGTCGCCGCCTGATGGACGCGGGCCAGATCGCCGATGCGACACGCCATTTCCATACCCTGAAAGGCTCGTTGGGCAACCTGGGTGCAAGCCAGGCCTGGGACATTGCCCAGCAACTGGAACAGGCGATCAAAACCGAGCAGCGGGATCAGTGGGAACCCCTGCTGACCGAGGCCACTGCTCGCCTGCAAGCCATGGCCGCTGCCGCCCAGGCCTGGTTGCTGGCTCATCCGGAGCTGCGGGTGGGCACCACACCGCCCGCCACCCTGGACCCGGAACGCCTGCGGGAGCTGCGCCAGCGTTTGGAAGAACAAAATATCGGCGCCTGCGACCTGTATGCCCGCCTGCGCGATGCCTTGGGTACGCGCCTGGATCCCGCCCGTCTGGCCCAGGTGGACCTGGCCATGCAGCGGCTGGATTTCCACGCCGCACTGCAACTGCTGGAAAGCGCCTGAGCCCGCGAACGGCGCGCCTTCCAGGCCATTCTGATACCCCTGCCCGTCACCCCAGTTCATTTGACTTCCCCTGCCCCGCGTCTATACCTAAAACACGGCGCGGTGCCTGTTGGCGCGGCTGCGACCACCTGCTCAACTACAGGGATTGATGGCATTTTTTATGAATAAGTCAGTACTGCCCGTGCTGGCCGGACTTCTGGTTCCGACCTTTGTCCTTCTGCTTCTGGCGATTCGCTCGGGTACCGCTGATACCTGGCTATGGGTCGGCGTGCTGCTGGCGGCGGCCACCGCTGCAGTGGGGCTGATGGGCTGGCGCCGGAATGATGTTCTGCTCGACACCCGCGAACAGGAATGTCAGAAGCTGCGGGAGCGGGAGCAGAATCTGGCCTCCCCGGCTCGCCTTGGCAACAACTACCAACACCTGATGTATTCGGTGCTGCCCTTGTGGGGGCGCCAGACCGGTTTGGCGCGCACGCAGATCGAACAGGGCATCGGCGACCTGGCCAGCCGCTTCAGCGATATTCATGACCGTCTGCAAGTCGCCATCTCCACGTCCCAACAAACCGCCAGCGGCATGAGCGGTCAGCAAGGCCTCAGCAACGTAATCGGCAACGCCGACCACGAACTCAATCAGATTGTGCTGTCGCTGCGCAGCGCGATTCACAGCCGCGACGAACTGCTGGGCGAAATCAGCAAGCTGTCGCAGATTACCGACGAACTGCGCGCCATGGGTGCGGAAGTGGCGGGCATTGCATCGCAAACCAACCTGCTGGCATTGAACGCCGCTATTGAAGCAGCCCGCGCCGGCGAACAGGGCCGCGGTTTTGCCGTGGTGGCCGACGAAGTGCGCACGCTGTCCACCCGTTCGGGCGAAACCGGTTCCCGCATCACGCAACGCATCGTGCAGGTAAATGACACCCTGCAGGCCACGCTGGAACGCACCACGCAATTTGCGCAACAGGAAGCGCGCATCCTGCAGCAGGCAGAAACCACCATTCAATCGGTGCTGAGCGAATTTCGTCAGTCCGGCAATCAGATCGTGGAATCGGCGCAAGTGCTGGAACAGGAAAGCAGCCAGGTGCGCAACAACGTGGCCGATGTGTTGGTGGCGCTGCAATTTCAGGATCGGGTGAGCCAGATTCTGGATCATGTCATGAACGACATGCAGAAACTGGCGGACAAGCTGGGCGAACACAAACAGCAATTGCAAGACGGCAAAGCGGTGGCGGAACTGGATGTGGATCGCTGGCTGGCCGACATCGAACGCACATACACCACGTTGGAACAGGTCGCCGTACATCGCGGTGGCGGCCGGCAGCAAAACCCTGCGGATTCCTCTGTCACGTTTTTCTGAACCCTGCGTTGTCCGGAATAAAGAGTCCGGAAGGAGCGGTTATGCCCAAGAGTATTTTGATCGTGGACGATTCCGCCAGCTTGCGGCAGGTGGTAGCGATTGCCCTGCGTGGTGCAGGCTATGACGTAATCGAGGCCCAGAACGGCCAGGACGCATTGACCAAACTGGACGGCAAGAAAATTCACCTGATCATCTCCGACGTGAACATGCCGGTGATGGATGGCATCACCATGGTGAAGGAAGTGAAAAAACTGCCGGCGTATAAATTCACGCCGATCATCATGCTGACGACTGAAGGCGCTGATTCGAAGAAAAAAGAAGGTCAGGCCGCCGGTGCCAAAGCCTGGATCGTGAAACCATTTCAGCCCGAACAGATGTTGAAAGCCGTTTCCACCCTGATCCTGCCGTAGGCCACCCTTTATGGACATCAGCCGCAAGGATAGCAAGAACAGCACCCGCATCAGCATCAGCGGGGAACTCACCATTTACGACGTTGCCTCCGCCAAAACCAGACTGTTGGATGAAAATCCCACCTGGCCCGCCACTGTTAATCTGGATTTAAAAGCCGTCACCGAATTGGACTGCGCCGGTGTGCAACTGTTGTTGATGTTGCAGAAAGCGGTGGTTGCTGGGGGTGGCCAATTAAAGGTGCCGGCGGCGAGTGAACCGGCACAGCAGGTATTCACTACATTGCGCTTGGGCGCACCATTTTCCATTGCCCACGAGCCGACGGCCTCCAAAGGAGAGGGTGCATGAACCTGGATGGCGCACTGCAAACCTTTTTTGCCGAAGCGGAAGAACTGTTGGCCTCGATGGAATCCGCGCTGCTGCGCGTGGACGATGGCGCCCATGATGCGGAAACGCTGAATGAAATTTTTCGTGCCGCGCACACCATCAAGGGTTCAGCCGGCCTGTTCGGCCTGCATGCCATTGTCGGCTTCACCCATATTGTGGAAAACCTGCTGGACCAAGTGCGGTCTGGCACCATGAGCATTGATAGTGATCTGCTGAGCCTACTGCTGAATTGTCGCGATCACATGGCGAATCTGGTGCGTGACGTAATGAACCACGAGGAGCCGGATGCAGATCGCGTGCGCCGGGGCGAGCAGTTGCAACAGCAATTGATGCAGCGTCTGGGCGTGAGCGAGACGGAACCGACGGCAGCGACGGAAGATGCAGATACCGACGCATCCGCGCATGGCGCGCCGGGCACCTGGCACTTGTCGCTGCGACTGGGGCCGGACACACTGCGCAATGGCATGGATCCACTGT
>DATLII010000550.1:0-4235 GCA_035539495.1 Dongiaceae bacterium | reverse complement strand
GTGGCATTGATTCTGATGGATTCGGCGACGAAAGATCGAATCCGGGAAACCGCGCCCATGCCGAAAGTGGCAGGCCCCGACGAATCGGCGCCACTGGATATGAAAGTGACCGGTCGCGAGATTCGCATCGTGGACGGCGCTTATACCAATGATCTCGACCATATTGGGCCGCCAGAGTTGTATGCGTGGATTCGCTTCAAGGATGCGCCGGTTGAGCCCTATCTGCACACCGCGCTAATGACGCAGGCCACCACGCATTGGACGATTGCGGCGGCGTTGCGCCCGCATCCTGGGATCAGTCAGGCGCTGGCGCATGTGTCGTTGTCCACTGGCCCTTTGAAAACGGATATTAACTTCCACGATGATGTGGATGTTACCCAGTGGATGCTGTACGTGAATGACGCTGCGTATACAGGCAAAGGCCAGGCGCAAGGCGTGGGCAAGATTTTCTCGATCGATGGGCGGTTGTTGGCGACGTTCTCGGTGCACACCATGGTCCGGGATTTTGTTGACAACGGTGGCGGACACAACGCGATGTAATGGCGGCTGACGTAACGGCAATATGACGACAATGCCCTATTGCCGTTACGTCATGTTTGACCTAATCGCTTTCGAGTTTGAATTAATCGACATTAAAACCGGAATTGCACATCACCAAACACCGATCGTGGTAACCCGACGAAGTAGCGGTCGCCAACCATGCTGTTGTAGTCCGCCCGTTCTGCATAATCCTTGTTGGTCAGGTTGGTGACGCGCAGCCCTACGTTGACGGCATCGCTGACTTGCTGACGCAGTCTTACATGCAGCAGGTCGTGCCCTTCATAGCTGTGCAGGTTTTGCAGATCGGTGTAGTACTTGCCCATCGACACCCATTCCAATTCCACCCGCGTGGCGCCAGTCGGTTGCCAACCCAATTGCGCTGATCCCATGTTATGCGGTGCCGAAACGATATCGTTGCCTTCCGTGTGTAGCAGAGCGCTGGAGCCGGGTTCAGTCACGTCGTTGTCGTATTGATGATGAGCGAAAGTGCCGCTGGCTGAAATATCCCACTGTTCGGCCATCTGCCAGAACAATTGATACTCCAATCCGTAGTGCTGCGTTTTTCCGTTGTCCAGATTCTGCCGGTCCGACGACTGGAAAATCACATTGTTTTTCTTCATGTAGAAGCTGGCTAGGTCGTAGCTGATAGGGCCTGCTACACCTTTGAAACCCAGCTCAGCGCTGTTGATTTCCTCTGAATCGAGGTTGGAAATTAATTGCCCCGCCTGCAGGCGATACAATTCAGTTGCTTGTGGTGCGCGAAAACCGTGAGCAAAGCGGACGCGGGGAATGAAGGCATCGCTGGTGTGATAAACCGCGCCTGCATTGACCGATAGGTTTTCAAAACCGTCTGTTCTATCGTCCGGTCGGGTGTAGCGGCAACCGGTCGCGCCTGTAGAAGGATTCGTGCAAACATTGCCGTTCGCATCGGTGTTGCCGCTGATCATGCGATTATCGTAGTCGTATTCCAATGTTTCGTAGCGGCCGCCCAGTGAAACATTTAGATTTTCGGCCACCTGGTATTCGGCGGTCATGAAGGCCGCCAGCAACAGGGCCGACACTTCGTAGTCGTATTGCTTGCCGCCGGGGATTGACCAGGAGAAATCGTCGGTTTGGGTTTGCTTCAGGTAGGCGTCGGTGATTTCCATGTCAACGCCTTGGGTCAGGGTCAAGTTATCGCTGATTGGTTGACGATAGGTAGTTTGAATGCCGCCGCTGCTTTGCCCGTTTTGCTCCACCGGTTCGCCGGGCAAATAATGCATCAGGAATTCCATTTCGGAATGCCGTGCATAGGGTGTGAGGATCAACACGCCGTCGTTTGCCAGATAACGCTCGAAATGGGTTTGCCAGCGCTGGGATTCGCTGTCCCGATAGGCCTCGGGGTTGGGATTTTCCCGCCGCAGCTTGTCATCCTTGTACGCGTCGGTGCCGACCACATAGCCGGCAGTTTCCTGATTCAGATTGGATGCGCTGAACAGGCTGAAGCTGGACCAGACATCGCCTTGGTAATCCAAGCGCGCCGTCAGTTTTTGTTGGTCGTAGCCGGAATCGTCCTGATAGCCGCCATCGGATGCGCCATTGGCATTGATGCGATAGCCATACTGTCCCAGGCTGTCGCTGACACTGGCTTTGATGCGGGCATAATCGTTGGAACCGGCTTCGGCGGAAATCATGGCTTCTTCTTCCGGCGTCGATTGCTGGCTGATCACGTTGATCACGCCGTGCAGCGCGTCTGAGCTGTGCAGTGCAGTTCCTGGGCCGCGCAACACTTCAATTCGCTGCGCCTGCTCGGTGTTGAGATCAAACAATTCGTTGACGTTGCAGAAACCGGTGGGGCGAACCGGCACGCCGTCTTCCGCAATGTAAAAAGCGCCGCAGCTACCAGCGCCGGTCAACACGGGCGAACGGATGGCGGTTAAGTGTTCCTGGCCGTTGCCGCGAGTGATCCATACACCGGGCACCCGATTCATCAATTCGTTGATGTGGGTTGCGGATACTTGTTCGATGTCCTGCTCCGATACGACATCCAGACTGCTATTCAGCGCAGAGGAGGGCTGTTCGATGCGGTTGGCGGTGACGGTTATGGTCTCGACGGTGGAAACATCGCCGGACGCCTGCGGCTCCGCCTGGCAGGTCAGCGAAATTCCTGCGAGAAGAACCGTGTGAGCGAGCAATGTCAGGGAAAAAGCATTTTTATTTTTGGCTGTTATTCTAGTCTGGATGCGCATACATCTGATGTGAAAGGCCGCGGTCGATGAGCAGCGATTATACTGGCACGATGATGATATGGGCTGCCTAAAGCAGGCAGGTTGGAAAAATATCCGCCGGTTTGCGGAATATCCGATCAAAGCATTTAGGATTTCCAATTTAAGATTCCAATGGAACATCGTGGTTCGTAGCGGGCTGGTCGAGGGATGAGCGAGACATGTTGACAGAAGAGATCCGGATTCAGGTGGCGGGCGTGGAGTTGGCTGCCAAACAGTGGGGCGACTCCGACAAGCCCGCGATCATCGCGCTGCACGGCTGGCTCGATAATGCAGCGACTTACGATCTACTGGCGCCTTGTTTATCCCAATACCGCGTGATTGCGCTGGACTTTGCCGGGCATGGCCACAGCGGTTATCGGCCGAGCGGCATGCGCTACCACGTGCTGGATAACGTCGACGATGTGATAGGTCTGGCCGACGCACTTGATCTGGAGCAATTTGTGCTGATAGGTCATTCCATGGGTGCGGGCATTGCCAGTTATACGGCGGCCAGTTTTCCCGAGCGGGTGTCAAAACTCATCATGATTGAAGGGATTGGCACCGTTTCCAGTCCGGCGGTTGAGGCGCCCAAAATATTGCGTCAATCGATCGAAGAATTGAAAAAAGCCGGAGCCAAACGCAAACCCATTTATGAGCGTAAGGAAGAGGCGATTGCGGCGCGGGCGCAATCCATTGGTGGGATCAGCATGGAAGCGTCCGCCATGTTGTGCGCTCGCGGATTGGAAGTGATTGAGGGTGGTTTTACCTGGCGCTCCGATCCGCGCCTGAAAATGGCGTCGTCGCTGCGGCTTACTGATGAGCTGGTAAACAGTTTTCTCGCAGTGCTGACAATGCCGGTGTTGGTGATTCGGGCTGAACAGAGTTTCGTTGCGTTATCGTACACTCTGCAAGAGAGAGCTGGGCGTATTGCTGATTGCCGGTTGGTTAGTTTGCCTGGCAACCACCATCTGCATTTGGAAGCAGCCACCTACTCGGCGGTGGCTGCGGCGGTGCAGGATTTTCTGGCATGATCGTGTTCCGGCTTGAGCGGGAGAATCCCGTTCAATCTTCCTTTTGACCAACGTTTTCCCGACCAAAGACGGGTTTGCGTTTTTCCAGCAATGCTTGAACGCCTTCGCGATGATCGGCAGAGTGGGCGCTCAGTCCTTCATAGGCCAAACCAGCATCCAGCACGGAATGTACAACGCGCTTGAGTTCCAGATTGATCAGAACTTTGGTCCAGCGGATAGCTTTGGTGGCGCCGTTCAGCATGCGGTCGCAGAATGCCGACACCGTCGCATCCAATTCGCTCGCTGGTACACTGTGATTGATCAAGCCGATTTCCTGCGCTTTCGCTGCCGTGAGCAAGTCTCCGGTCAGCAGGAATTCCTTGGCACGACCAAAGCCGATGCGTTGCGGCCAAATCGCGGCGCCACCAAAGCTATCCGC
>DATLII010000549.1:0-2969 GCA_035539495.1 Dongiaceae bacterium | reverse complement strand
CCACGGTGCCGGTCAAATTAATGGTGGCCACGGTGCTGCCACCGTTGAACGACATGAAAATGTTGTAACCACTCAGGTTCACCGCTGTGGCGCCGTTGTTGTAAATCTCCAGCGCCTTGTTATTGCTGCTGCCCTCGATGTACTCCGAGAAAATCAGTTCTGCCTGAGCCGCTGGCGCCAACAGGCTCAGCGCCAATGCACACGGTAGCATCGTGTAAGGCAGCGTCGGAAAACGAAAGGATGAGATTGAGGACGCGCCGGGCGTGGCTTTGCGTCGTGGGGCACTGTACGTTGGATCAGAGCGCATCGGGATTCTCCTTCGGATAAAGAATGGGCATCCGCGATGACACTAGCGATCGAATATGAACAGTGAGTTTAGATTTGCCTACCGGTTAGTGAATTTTTTATGAAGCGGGGCGTGGGCGTGCGCTACACACCCACAATGTGATGACAGAAGTGGCAATACAAGTGACTGCACAAACAGCCACACAAATGGCGATACAAGCGCCAATAAAAAGCAGCTCAGCGTTGCAGTGCTTTCAGCAGCCGCGTCAGCGCCGTGGACAATTCCCGCGCCGCTTTTTCATCGTTGGCGATACGAATCCAGTCGGCGCCGCTAACCGGATCTGGCAGCACGCAACTGTCGCCGGCGGAACTGCAGCGGTAGGACACAAACGGATTCACCCCGAACGCATTAAGTTTTTCCACCGACAATTCCGCCTGACCATTATTAACGGCGTTGTTGTGCGATGTTTTCGTTACCAGCAGCTCTGACGGTGCCTTCACCGATACGCTGTAGCTTTCGCGATTCGACGTAGCGGGATTTTTTATCTTGCCTTCGATGTACATGTTCGAGCGCAACAGGCTGTTGGCCGCCAGTGCCAGCGACTCCGCCAATGACCCCGCGGGAAAATCCCGGCGCGCCCGATCATCGAATGCTTTGCCCTGCGTGTCCGACGCTTCGATACCGGCCGCTTTCAGGTCCAACGCCTGCTCGCGGGTGCTGCCCACCGCTTCCTGGGTGCGCCGTTGTTCTTCGATCTGGGTCAGCAGCCCGAGCGCAGCTTCATAATGCTCGCCCTCGCGGCCGACTTTGTTCACGTACTGCGCCAGCTCGGCATCGGCCTGCTCCAGCTTGCCGTCATTCAGCAGCACCTGGCCATATAGATAGTGAAACACCGGTTTGGGCTCTACCTTCAACGGCATCACCCGCTCCAGATACTGGCGCGCACCTTCGAAATCCTGTTGTGAGATTTTTTCCTGGGCCGCCAACACCAGGCGATCGGCCTCGATCTCGGCGGGCAGTGCCATAACAGCGACAGCGGGCGCCATCAGCAATGCAGTCAGCACGCCGCGCGCCAAAACGGTTTGAATGCGATTCATAAGTTGCGTTGCCTGCAGTGGAACAAAAATCAGTCAGTATGTGGGATTCTGACAACAGGGCGGCGCTGGAGCAAGCCGGCCGCCCTAACCACCGGCGGAAGTGTGAATCAATCGAGCTTGAAGCTGAAATACTGGGAGAGGCCGTCAATCAGGTCCAGCAGCTCCTGCGGCGCATCGATCAGCTTGAAGCCGGTATCGAAGCAATCCGGGCTCACGTCCGGGCGACACCAGCAGCTCAGCGCATCGAAATCGATGTTGCGGGCGCCTTCGATTTCCCGGGGCAGCTTGATGCGGAACTGAAATACGCTGTGGGTCAGCAGCGGAATGTGGCTGACCAGGCGCATGCCTTCCGTGGAAATATTGACGATGTAACCAATAGGTTTGCCGGTCTTGCGATTGTAAACGCTCAGGTAGTACCGCAGATGGTGGCGTTTGATGACTCGTTTTTCTCGGATTCGCTTTTCCATAATCCCCGGCCGCGCAAAAAACAATCTGACTTTGACTTTAAGTTTAGCGTCCCACACGGTCTCCACAACCGTGCCGGCGGATTTTTTACGGGACAGCGGTTTTGGTAGCCACCCGCAAAATCCCAATTCGCTAAGCAGTTTAGCGCATTGAAAATAAGCAGCTGAAAATTATTGAAATGCCGAGGCAAGACTAGTTCATAATGGATGGCAATTTCCGTCGCCCCAACTACGCTTGAGTTAGCCTCCCGTTGCCAGTATGTCCATGCGTATCCTGTTACCCCTGCTTTTGTTGTGCCTGTTCTGCCACCCAGCCCGTGCCACCACTGTCCTGCCCATCCAAGATGACCAGGAAAAACGCTGGGAGTCCCAGCGCGCGGCTTATCGTCAAACCCTGACTCTGCTGGGCAAGCGCCCCCGCAGTGAGTATCAGGCTGCGGCCGAGAAGCTGAAGGACTATGCCCTCTACCCCGACCTGAAATACAAGGAATACAGCCACTACATCGGCGCGGTCAGCCGGAAGGAAGTGGATGATTTCGTTGAACGCTTCGGGGATTCCGTGCTGGCCACCCGGCTGCAGCAGCAATATATCCAGATGCAGGCGATCCAGCAGAACTGGAACACCTATCTGAAGGAATACAAGCAGGGCCAGTATGGCGCCCGCTTCGAATGCCAGTATTACTGGGCCTTGCATCAGACCGGCCAACGCGACAAAGCCTTCGCCGGTGCCCGTAAATTGTGGATGGTGGGCACGCCACAGGACAAAGCCTGCGATCCGCTGTTCGCTGCCTGGAAAGCCAAAGGCGGCATCACGTCCGCCCTGGCCTGGGAGCGCACCGGCCTGGCCATGGCGCAGCAGCAATACCAGTTGGCCAAAAACCTGGAAGTGTTCCTGCCGGCCAAACAACAGACCTTGTCGCGGGAATGGCGCGAGCTGGCCCGTGATCCCAAACGTCTGAAAGATATTAACCGCTACCGTGCCTGGGGCAATGACGCTAATCCGCTGATCCTGACGGGCTTTTCCCGCCTGATTCGGCAGAACAGCGCCCTGGCCATGGAATTGTGGCCGCAGTATCAACGTCAGTTCCGTTTCAGCTCGGGCGAGAAAGGCGTGGTGACCGG